>DATAXC010000197.1:0-2607 GCA_036266895.1 Gammaproteobacteria bacterium | reverse complement strand
AAACATGCCTAAGATAAAATTCACAAAAATTGCAACAATGGGAAATCCTTGTTTGTTTAAATGAGATAACCATTTCGGCAAATAGCCGATTTGACTCATTGCATATAAAATACGTGCTGTGGAAGTCACGTAAATTAACCCAGCACCACCTGGTGATACCACCGCATCCAAATAAAGTAATTTTAATAACCAAAATAATCCCAAAGCTGCTGCAAGACCGGCAAATGGTCCGACATCACCAATAAAGCTAACATTCGCCCAACCTTGATTTAACATATTGGGTTCTAACGCGCCAATAAAAGCGATTTGTAAACCGATGTATAATAATGTGCAGCACACTACTGAACCAACAATCGCCAATGGAATCGCTAACGCTAAACGTTTTGTTTCGCCCGCTAATTCTACGCCATGCTTGAAACCGGTAAATGCAAATGCGACACCGCCAGTGGCAACTGCAGTTAAAATCGCTTGCCAACCACTAATCGAAGAGATCGAATCTTGAAAACCAGCAAAGTTACCCGTATGAAAGCTAGTCGCTGTTATCGCTGCTACTGCTAAAATAATCACAATCACTTTAAACAGAAATAAAATAAAATTGAAACCAACTAAACCTTTATAACTGGCTACATTGATAATGCAAAATGCTAGCATTAATATTGTCGCCCAAACCAAACCCAGATGGGTTAAGACATGTATACCATTTTCAAGGTGCATCAGTGCGGGAAAGTAAATCGAGGCGTATTGTAAAATGGCTTGTACTTCAATCGGTGCCATGGTTAAAGCGGCCAACCATGCTATCCAGGTCAACATAAAACTGGTGAAGGTACCATGGCTTAATTGTGGAATTTGCGCCGTACCGCCAGCGAGGGGAAACATCACCGATAATTCAGCAAAAGTCAGCGCGATCACTACCGTTGCTGCTCCACCAATGATCCAAGCTAGAATGGCGGCAGAGCCGGCAATTTTTGCGGCATATAAAGGAGCGAATAGCCAGGCAGAGCCGACCATGCCATTAATACTTAACATGAGCAAATGTAATGGGGTAAACCGTCGATTAAGCAGCGTCATGCAGGTTGAGCTCCATTTGGTTAGTGCGCATTATAATATTGAAATTAGTATATACCTGAATAATAACAATTGGATAGAAAAAGCATATATCAAACAGGTAATGCTACCGGAAGGTGGATAGCATTGTTAGCTCCGGCTAAATCAATCGACGTACTTATCTTCGCTTCTGCGACCGGCGGCTTCGCATATCGATTTTTTTCTTTATATGAAAACTGTCCTCTCAATATTCATGCCATCGTTATCACCTGGCCGCCTGTATGCGCCTGAACTGTACTTCTGCGAGTCCGTGATTTAGCCTCGCTAACAATCTATCCACCTCCCGGTCTTATTGGCCTTGAATACAGCTAGGAAAAGCTTGTTCTAAATATTTACAAATGACTATAACCGTTGGCAAAAAACACCCTCTCCCGCCCTTCGGGCACCCTCCCCCGTAAACGGGGGAGGGGATAATAGATGGGTCAAATTTTTTCCTCAACCTGAAATAATTAAAACAGTGGCCAAGTTTCTCCCCTCCCCCACAAGTGGGGGAGAGGTCGGGGGAGAGAGTATTTTTAGCAGGTCGTAAATATTTAAAAATGACAGCCCCCGGAACGGCCTTGTCACCCCACCCCAATTAGCGTATAATGTTTAACTTACGAGGTATCTCCCAATGAAAAAAGCACCGCCCAAGTAAGACACATTTAATTTAATTTTTATCCGTCATTCATAGAAACTACAATTAATCATATAAATAAGACGCGAGTCGTGCTATGTCGTACCCTATTATTTTGCATGCGGTTAAACAAGAAATAAAAGAAACGCTCTCTGTCAGCGTACCTTTAATGTCCGCGCAACTCATTTATTCATTGAGTTGTTTTATCGGTACCGCTTTGGTGGCGCAACTCGGTGAAGATGCCCTAGCTGCCAGTGTATTAGTTTCAACCATTTGGATGAGTTTAACCGTATTCTTTTTCGGTATGTTAAACGCGGTAAGTGTGTTAATTGCGCATCAACATGGTGCAAAAAACAAACAAGCAATCACCCACATCATGGGCCAATCTTTTATTTTGGGTCTAATCATTGGTGTATTAATGATGTTTGTTTTATTGGGCATGCCGTTCTTTATGCGTTTCAGTGCGCAGCCAGCCATGGTATTTACTTTAGCTTATGATTACATGTATTCACTCTTGTGGACAATTCCTGCATTAGTCATACTGATTATTCTCGAACAATTTTTAGCGGGGATTAATCATACTAAATTAGTTTTACGTATCAGTTTATTAATTGTACCAATTGAAATTCCACTGATTTATGCTTTAATTTTTGGTAAATTTGGTTTGCCTGCTTGCGGTGTTGCGGGTATAGGTTATGGTTTCGCCATTACTTATACCTTAACCGCAATTTGTTTAGTGTATTATTTACTTAAATCAAAACGCTACCAACATTATTCTATTTTCAAATCGATTCTCTGTATCAACATGCCAATATTAAAAGAATTAGCACGGGTCGGCACACCGATTGGTTTAATGCATGCGATTGAAGTCAGCGCCTTTACTTTAG
>DATAXC010000167.1:0-2548 GCA_036266895.1 Gammaproteobacteria bacterium | reverse complement strand
CAAGAAGTGTCGATGACTATATGGTTATTTTTCGATTTTATTTTAGACAACCCACTTTTAATTTTATTTATTTCATCAACTAATATTTTATCATGGCAAGATAGCGCCCTGATAACTTTTATGAGATTGCTAAAAACACTAGAATCAACTGCTTCCTCTATATTATTTTTATCTTTATGGAAAATAGGAATTACAATGTATCCTAATTTTTTATCTTTATTAGCAGTTTTTCTTAAAGCTCTTCCCACTGCTTGCACAATATCAACTTTAGAATTTTTAGGATCACAGAAATAGATGACATCTACAGCAGGCACATCAATTCCCTCAGTTAAACACCTTGCATTTGTAATAATCGATCTTTTTTGATTTTTAAAATCATCAAGTATTTTGCTTCTCTCATTTGTTGTTTGGCTTCCATTGACATGGAAAATTTTAATTTCAGGGTATAATTTTTGATGTCTAATTTTAAATGCTTCTGCCTTTTTTACAGAAGAGTGAAAGGTAATTGCATGCTTTGCATTTTGCTCTTGCATAAATTTTTCAAGCGCATAATTATTAGCTATTTCATCAATCGTTTCATTATCTGAAATATATTTGCGCTGATTTATAGCTGCTTCCATTTCCTTGTCATTAATCCCTATAGCTATAATTTTATAATCTACAAGAATTCTTTTGTCTATAGCTTGCTTGAAGCTCATTCGATGGAATTCAGGACCAAAAACAAGTGGATTGCTCATATCATGAATGTAATTTATTGCTTCGTTACAAAGTTGGCTCTTCAAATTATCAGATAGAATCCGTGGTGTTGCAGTCATGTAAAGGCGCTTTTTAACTAAAATATTAGTGTCGAAATGTATAAGCCCAAAATTACCACCTGATGTTTTATGTGCTTCATCGCAAATAGCAAGGTCAAAGCTAAATGGAGAATTTTTAATTGCTTTGCAAACTACTTCTAAGCTTTGATATGTACAGTAAACAATGGTTTCATGGTGGGTACTGAAAAAATCTATAATTTCTTCTGGATTAGTGGAAACCTTTCCACCAATTTCATATACATGAACTACTGCGGAGTCTTTTTCTTTGTTGATATCTTTTTCAGAACAAACACAAATATAAGGTATAGAACGATTATTGTTTACAGCCCATTCATTTTTTATCTGCCTAAGTAACGCTAACGAAGGAACTAGTACTAATGTGTGTTTTGACTGTAGTCTTTCTTTTATCCATAACGATACAAGTGTTTTACCTGCACCACAAGGCAATATTAGCTGTCCTCTGTCGCCATTCTGAAAGCCGTTAATAACATCTTGAGTTGCCTTTTGTTGATATTTTCTTGGCGTTTTAATAGTTCGTGATTTGGTTTCTAGACCAGAAATTAATTTTTTTATTTCGTTAAGCGTTAATGAGGAAATATTTAATAGATCGACTAAGGTTATAAGTTTTAATTGATTTGCTTTCTTTGTTAATGAATGTTTATTAAGACCTGATGCGTTCGTAAATACAATAAAATAATCTGCTTTATCACCATCAGCAAATAAGTGCGCTAAGCGATCTTTTGTCCATGAAATATTACTTTCTTGATCATTTCTGAATTTACATTGAATAGCAGAAAAAGTGTTGTCATAACCTTCTAGAATAAGATCAACACCATGGTCAATTTTTCCAAGATTAAGTTTTTCTTTTATGATGTGGGGGATTTCTGAAAAAAGCCAAACATTCTTATATTCATGTCTTACAGCTGGTTCTGTTAAATAGTAATACTTACAAAACTCTTCAAATATTTTTCCCGCAAAGTTATTTTGAGACTGGTTATAGTTTAAAAGTTTGTTGTGGATATCACTCCAACAAGAAGAATGATTAAGAATTTCTAATAATAAATTAACTGTTTTCATGGCGGCAATGAGGGGGGTTATCATCCTTGCTAGAAGCCTCGCTAAACTCCAATCGATCGTTAATATGGGTCAAAGATACTAAGTAAGTCTTAGTATCGTGTCAAGACAAAAACTAAGACTCTCTTAGTCTATTGATAATAAATGGTAGGCTAATAGTGGTCAAAAAATCGCCGGTTAGCAAGCGTCTTAAACAAGCTCGTCTTGATGCCAAAATGTCACAGAAACAGCTTGGTATTGCTATTGGCATCGATCAATTTGTTGCCAGCCCGAGAATGAACCAATATGAAACTGGTAAGCACACACCGGATTTCACTGTCGTAGAAAAAATTGCAAAAGTCCTCAAAGAGCCATCTTCGTATTTTTATACTACTGAAGATGATTTAGCAGAATTGATAAAAATATACGGCAGTCTTAGCAAAAAAGACCAACAACAGTTAATAAAATTTGCTAGAAAACTTTCAGAATAACTTTCCATTTGCTAAAGATCAGCTCCGTTAATTTGAGCAATACCTTCTTCTCCAGCTTTCACCATATCGTACGTATCCGCTAAATCTAACGCCCCGTAGCAGCCGCTATCTTGCTAACAAAGCACGATCAATATTAAAGGGGAGCATCGCCTCTACTTCATCATCAGATTTGCAGAGAGGAATGTGTTG
>DATAXC010000159.1:0-3907 GCA_036266895.1 Gammaproteobacteria bacterium | reverse complement strand
CTTCATAGGCATCTGATAATGTCATACTGAAAAAGTTATTGGGCATTTTACTAACTGCGAGGGATGTTGCAAACGACGATACAGTAAGCACATTCTTAATGTAAGGTGTAACGTCTCAACTTATTTAGTACCCAAACCTACATTTTATCCCGCAGTAAATTAGGTTTTTAAATCAATAATATTCTTAAATATCCTGAAACAAACCAATTGAAGATGAGTGACTGATCATCCGATTATATTAAAATGTGCATTGTCGAATGTCATTTAATATAGGAGATCAGTCATGGCGTGTATTGTCGCAGGTATAACATCGCTCATGCAACACGAAAAATCATTACAAAATCATTTAGAAATTTATCATTTAGGCTGTTGCCCCTACTGTGGAAAAACTGGTTTGTGGCGACATGGTTTTCGATATCGAAAATCCGATCGAGAAAATTATAAGAAATCCACCCTGAATCCTATACCCATTTTACGTTTGTATTGCCGCCAGTGTAAACGAACTTGTTCTGTTTTGCCGGAATGTATTCCGCCGCTGCGTTGGTATTTATGGGTCATTCAGGAAGTAATCATAAAGTTACGATTTTCAGGTATAAGTTATAACAAAATCAGTCAACATGTTATTCCCTCTCGTTGGACGATTAGCCGCTGGATTAATCGATTAATAGAGAAATTTAAAACGCATGCATTCCACCTTAAATCGAAATGGTCTTGGTTGGGCTATAAAACAAAAGTCGATGAATTTTGGTTAGCTTTGTTAGATAAATCAAGCCTATCGCAAGCCATGTTTTTTCTTAATAGCCAAACTATTTTTGTTCCATAATTTTTGAACTGCCAACTAATTTAAAACAGCGATAATTATTTATGAAATGACCCCACACACTTTGCACATCACTGTGAAAATCCTGAACATGATTTAATGGTTGCCGTTATTTGGATCATTAAACAAGGAGATTTCGATGAAAAATAGATTTGATTCCATGGCGTTGTTGCGACTGAGTGTTTTGGGTTCTTTAGCTAGTCGTGATCATTTGAATCGTGGCGAGTTAAAAAAAATTATCAAAGAATTAGCAAGTCAAACGTATCAAATTCCCAATAGCAAACGAGTGCATTTGAGCGAAAAAACGATTGAACGTTGGTATTATCTTTGGAAGAAGAATGGGATTGACGGTTTGCATACGAAAGGACGTTCAGATAAAGATACCTGTCAATTACCTCCTGCTATTCAAGAAGCCATAATTGCTTGCAAAAAAGATAACCCAGCGCGCTCCATACAAACGGTTATTGATTATTTAGAAATGACAGGGCAGGTTCAAAAAAATGAATTAGCACGTTCGACAGTGCATCGTTTATTAAAAAAGAACCGCATCAATCAGCGAATCATCGCTGAAGTTGAAAAAATAGAACGACGTGCTTTTGAAAGCCAATTTTCGGGTGATTTGTGGTATGGCGATGTGATGCATGGCCCTTCTATCCAGACAGAGAGGGGACATAAAAAAGTTTATTTGGTGACAGTGATGGATGATGCATCTCGTCTTATTTGTCATAGTGCATTTTGTTTAGATGAAACTGCTATTTCCATAGAATTTGTTTTGAAAGAAGCATTACTGAAACGCGGATTGCCAAAAAAATTATTAATTGATAATGGGCCTGCCTATCGTTCGAAATCATTACAAAATGTTTGTGCCCGTTTAAAGATAAGACTCATTTACAGCAGACCCTATGAACCCGAAAGCAAGGGGAAATTAGAACGCTGGCATGCAACAATGCGTAGTCAATTTCTGACTGAATTGGACTTACAAGCAATACATACTCTAGCTGAATTAAATGCGCGGTTGTGGGTTTGGATTGAACAAAAATATCATCGCACAGTACACTCTGCATTAAATCCTAAAACGCCCCTTGAACGATTTCACCAAGACCTTTTAAAAATACAGCCGATCGGTGAAATGGCAAAATATCTAGATGATTATTTTTATCATCGAATAAAACGCAAAATTAAAAAAGATGCTACCTTAAGCTTTGATGGAAAACTTTTTGAGGTGCCATTTGAATTAGCAGGCGAAACAGTTTATCTCGTTTTTGATGCGCCAACCAATGTGCCAACATACGTAGAGTCATTGGAACATCAGTGGCTTTCATCTATCCATCCACTCGACAAATTGGCCAATAATAAAAGAATACGACAACGTCCAAAAAATTCATATACAGACAAGCTACCAAAAAAATCATTTGTAGAAACCCTTTATCAAAAAACAAAAAAGAAATTTGATATCACAACATAAGGAAAAATAAGTATGTCTTACTTACAATATTTTGGTTTAAAGCATGACCCGCTCGGAAAAAATATTCGAAGTACCGTACAATCTCATCAAGCGGTACAATTGAAAAAAAAGTTAGATTGGTTGTTACAAGCAAAAGGTGTTGGATTAATTACAGGAGACGCTGGTACTGGAAAAACAACTGCTTTACGTGAATGGACGAGCTCTTTAAATCCAATGATGCATCATGTGATTTATCAATCGGATAATCACTTTAAGGCCTTTGATATTTATTCACAGCTTGCCGAAAATTTAGGCTTAGAAAAATATGCACGTTATTCAACCCTCTGGCGAGCCATTAAACGAGAACTACTTAATTTGACGGATAACAAACAACTTTCGCCTCTTTGGATTTTAGACGAAGCACATTTAGTGCCTCCTAATTTTTTAACTGAGTTACCGGCTTTTTTGAATTTTAGTTTTGACAGTCGTGAAATCATGACAATCATTTTAGTCGGCCAGCCCCAGTTAAAAACCACACTTAAAAAAACGATTCACAGCGCATTGTACAGTCGAATTTTATTTCAATTCGCTTGGCAAACTATCGATAACTTCGTTAAGTTCAGCGAATTTGTTATGGAAGCATTTAAAAATGCGGGCATCGCTCATTCGATCATCAGTCAATCTGGAATGCAATTAGTTTACACGGCATCAAAAGGAAAATTGCGGCATGCACATCGTGTTTTTACAACTGCACTTAAAAAGGCAGCAGATGAAAACTGTAATCATTTGCCTGACGATATTATTCAACAATCAATAGAGGAGTTATCAGAATGAGCGACTATATATCTTATGATACTATTTTAGATCTATTAGTGGGTGATGAAAAATCAGAAGAAAGTTTAGTGATAGTATTAAATTTTTTGCAATATACTGAAATTCTTATTCGACGTTTATATTGGGTACAAAAATCTAAAGAAGATCTCAACGCAGACAGCAACAGTTTAGGATTTTTAGGTTTTAAAAATGATGAATAATAACTGAGAGCCATCTGGAGACGCTCGGTGACTAAAAATTAACGAGTGTCCTACCTAAAATAGGTTGGGATAGAGAATCTAAAATGGCGTGAGATGTGACACCATTCAAAGGTAAATACCATATCATCGGCATATCTAATTTGTTCTGCTCTACCATGTATGTGTGTAGTTTTGATTTTGTCAAACCACTCATCAATTACATGGTGCATATAGATATTAGCCATGATCGGTGAAACAATAGAACCTTGTGGGCATCCGCGAATATTCTTGATGACTTCACCATTTTCAAGAATAGGGGCAGTAATCAGAACTTCGATCAATCGTAGGAAGCGTTTATCAGATATCTTATTTTCCAATATTTTCATCAACACTAAATGCGGTATTGAATTAAAATATTTTCGAATATCAATTTCTATTAATGCTCCATTCCAATTTTTCATCGTAGATTGATTGAGTGCCTTTAAAGCATCATGACAATTTTGATTCGGCCTGAATCCATAGGAACTTGGCAAGAACAGTGGCTCGTATATTTTGCCTAATATCGTGCTTACTGCTGACTGAATCAGCTTGTCTTCAAAACACGAAATCGCAAGTGGCCTTGTGCTGCCA
>DATAXC010000101.1:0-4651 GCA_036266895.1 Gammaproteobacteria bacterium | reverse complement strand
CACGCAAATTAAAAATAACAAAAGATTTTTCTAATAAATCGATATATCTTGCTACTGTTTTATAATCGATTCCTAACGCCTGTCCTAATTCAGAAAGAGAAACTAAATTACCTATTTGAAATGCTAATAAACGTAGTAAATCTAATAAAATTTTCGAATTTTTAATATTATCTAATTCTAAAATATCTTTTAATAAATAAGATTGCATGATTTCTGTCACAAAACTGCGTTTTTCGTTGTCGCTGTTAGCAGTTGCAATTTCTGGATAAGAGCCATAAATAAGCCACTTTTCTAACTGTGCTTTTAAATCATATGGATTATAAATATGACTAAATTCTAATTGTGCTAATGGATAAATGGTTAAAGTCGTTTTGCGTCCAGTCAATGGTTCGCCTATCTGGCCCGCTAATTCAAATGAAGAAGAACCAGTAGCAATAATGCGAATGCCAGGTATTTGATCTACTAATATTTTTAATACTTCTCCAATATTTTCGATTTTCTGTGCTTCATCAAGTACTAATAAATCATAGCCAGACGCATAATCTTTGAGGCTGGTAAAATCAGGTACGCTTAATAATTGTCTGATTTGAATGTTGTCCCCTGAGTCCAATCGATATTTAAAAGGAACGTGTTTGAGATAATGCTTAATTAGCGTGGTTTTTCCTACTTGTCTTGCCCCAAAAATGATAAGTGCTTTATTGGGTCTAAGATAAGGCGCTAAGTCGCTGTAAAAACGCTGTAAAAACATGCAATATCCTTGAAATTAACCTATTTCAAGGATATTGTATCCTTGAAATAGGTTAATTTCAAGGATATTGCATCCTTGAAATAGATAAATGTTTAAAATGAAGTTGCTGATTTGTCATGCAATTCTTATCGTTTCCTGGTTTTTGACAATTAAAGCAGCAAGCTGATCTAAAATAACAATCATTTTCTTGTTTATTTCTGACAAATCCTGCGTTAATAATATTTTTGAATCTTGAACATATTTTCCTGGGTTCAAGTCATTAGCACAATGTTCAACCATACCTTTCACTAAATCCATTGTCATTTCCATATGACATTGCAACCCATACACTCGGTCACCATATTTAAACGCTTGCCTTGGGCAACCTGCGCTGGAAGCTAATAAAACACCGCCGTGTGGAATACCTGGCATATCATTATGCCAATGCATGACATCAAATGATTTAGGAAACAACTTAAAAATGGGATCGATCAGTGCTTCATCGGTTAATTTTATTGGGTATACGCCAATTTCTTTGTTTGGGCTACGCTCTGTTTTAGCGCCTAAGCTTTCTGCAATAATTTGAGCGCCCAAACAAATACCCAGCACAGCTTTTTTTTGGTCAATCGTTTGTTTGGTTAAAAGGATTTCATTACGCAAGTATGGATATTTTTCTAATTCAATGGGACTCTGAGGACCGCCCATAATAACAAGAAAATCTATTGTTGAGACCTCAGGTAACTTCTCGCCCTTATAGGTATGAGTAGATGAAAGATCATGACCATGACTCACAGCCCAACTTTCTATTACGCCCGCTTTTTCAAAAGGTGCATGGATGATGGTATGAATGCGCATAAGTCTCCTAATTTATGAATGATGACATAAGTGATGATATTAGCAATGCCTTTAAGGGTAGGTTAATTAAACAATACTTTTCTCGGCTTTTTTTAGACGATTCGTTTAATTTTCAGCAGTCACGTGTGGTTTGCATGCTACAGGAAAATTAACAGAATTGGCAATAAAACATTTTTTATGTGCTTGTTCGTGTAATTGTGTAGCAAGTTCAATATGTTGTTTGTTGGCAATGATGACTTGAGGATGCAGCGTGATTTCATTAAATTGACCGCTGCCATCAGCATTTATTTTTAAATGACCACTTGCTTCATCAATATAAGACATAATATGAATGCTTTTTTCTGCGCATAAGTGCAAATACCACAGTAAATGGCAAGAAGCGATGGTGCTGATAAATAAATCTTCTGGATTATAAAGATTAGGATCACCGCGAAACATTTTATCCGCGGAACCTAAGATATCTTGTTTGCCTTTATTGCTTATAGTAAATTCTCTCGAATAAGCGGTATAAGATGTCGTTGTGCCATGACGTGCACCAGACCAAGAAACCACGACTTGATAAGGATGAGATTTCTGCATATGAGGTCTTCTTTTTTAAGTAATAAAATACATTAATGTCTTGTAGAGAATATATAATTAAGGCTTATAAATTGCAAATGCGCGATTGTTGTTATCCGGGATGATTTTGTTGCATGAAAAACACCCTCTCCCGCCCTTCGGGCACCCGTAAACGGGGGAGGGGTAAAATCCAAATTTAATCGTATAATAAAGAAAAAATAGCCTAAATTTTTCACCAGCATAAAAAACGTTAGCCTATCTATTGTCCCCTCCCCCGTTTACGGGGGAGGGTGCCCGACAGGGCGGGAGAGGGTCTTTACTTCGTTCATGCAACAACGCCATCCCAGATGACAACAGCCGCGCGCTTGCAATTTTTCCCAGATACAACTGCGCTTCGCTCGGGAATGACAACCTAAGAACATGGCGATTTATCTGGTCTTTTCTGCATAATGAAGGCATACATTACCTGATACAATGCCCACACTTAAATAAGCAATATAGCAATATAGCAATATAAAGGTGTCTATATGAGTTACATAAATAATACCAATTTTGTCAAAGCCGTTCGATTCATCTATGCGAATATCGATCAGCCTATCAAATTAGAAGATATTGCGAAAGCAGTAGGCATATCGCTATCGTCGCTGAAACGGCTTTTTATAGAAGCCACTCATCAAACACCAGGCGCATTTGTACGACGCATGCGTATGGAGTTGGCCTTTCGTTCATTGCAAAACCGCAATGATTCGATTCTCGAAGTGGCGTTGAGCGCAGGTTTTGATGATCAATCCGCATTCGCGCGTTGTTTCAAAGAAACGTTTGGTTATCCACCCAGCGAAGCGAGAAAGAAATTAAATATTGTCAATGAATTAGACTGTGTTTCATTGGTTGAGCCAGATATCGTTGAACTAACAGCATTACCGTTACAATCGGTAACAGAACAAGGACTTTATGTTGAAGCGGCAAAAAAAGCTTGGCATGTGCTTAACGAAAAATTAACCGAGGATGAATTAACCGACGATTTTGCTGGCATATTTATCGGTATCGGCCATGATAATCCGCATGAAGAAGGCGTAGCGGAAGATAAAGTTCGTTTTACTGCTGGCGTTACGCTAGTAGAACGGGATCTCGGAATTGGTCACTTGACTCTAGCAGGCGGTCAATATGCTAGATTTCATTATACCGGAAAGCCGATTAACCTTGGCTTAGCCTATCACTATATTTATGGCAAGTGGTTAGCCGGTTTGGTCGGGTCAGCAGTGAAAATCAATAATAATATACCCGCATTTATTGCTTTTGATGGCTTTCCGGATGGTTTAAAGGAACAAAAATTGCTTATTCATGTTCCGTTAATTTTGGCGGGTTAGCGTAAAGGGGTCAGGTATGACGATGACCCCTCACTCGCTTTATTTGCTTAATCTTTTTTAAATAATTTTGCCATACGTTTTTTCATTTCAGCCGCTGACACGTTTTCTACATGCGTTGAAACACACCACAGATGGCCATATGGATCGGTCAACATGCCGCTTCGATCACCGTAAAACATCGTTTCAATCGGTTTAAATAGCTTTGCGCCCGCAGCAACAGCTTGATTAACAACCGCATCTACATTTTTTACATACAAATGAATGCTAACTGGGGAGCCGCCGTAAGTTTGTGGGCTGCGTGCGTTCATTTCTGGACATTCGTCAGACAACATAATTTTAGAATCACCAATTTGTAATTCTGCGTGGTTGATTTTACCTGGGGTATGTTCTACGCGCATCACTTCTTTCGCGCCAAAGACTTTTTTGTAAAAGTCGATGGCTTTTGCTGCATTAGAGATCATTAAATAAGGCGTGATACTATGATAACCTTTAGGCACGGCTAATACTTTGGTCTTTTTACGCTTAGCCGCTACTTTTTTTGCAGGCAGTTTTCTTGTTTTTTGTGCCGCACTTTTTTTGCGCAAAACTACTTTTTTCTTGCTTTTAGCTTTCAGTTTTTTTGCCATGAGATTGTTCCTTTATTTGGTTTTGAGAGTTTGTTGAGAAATTATATTTATAATACATTGAATAGTGCATAACATCGCATTTTTTTTATTGTTATGCAATAGGAAATAATTTTTTAAGATTTTTTCAGCAGCAATAATAACAATCACACTGATAGATAAATGATGTTGCATGTAACAAAAGCCTGCTGTCAACGGGCTTTTGTTACATGCAACATCATTTAACGCGTTGTGAGTGGTAGAAGCGGTTCTGTTTGCGGTTAAACCCGACTACTTTTGCTAGCGGATGCAAGGTTTTTTTACTGATGGGGAATAAGATGGTTGCTTTCCAGTCAACATTTTGCTCGAGGACGATTTTCTTGTATATTAATATGAAGCAACACATATAAGGGTAAAGGCAACGCATGTTAACGATCAAACCAAATATCTTAAAAGGCACCTGGGTGCAACTCGAGCCATTACATGATTCTCACCGGGATGCGCTCTACGACATTGCACAGGCGAAAGTTATCTGGATTTAT
>DATAXC010000014.1:0-6216 GCA_036266895.1 Gammaproteobacteria bacterium | reverse complement strand
GTGCCCGTCTTTTCTTAGAAATTTTCATATGAATTTCCGAGAAAAGACGGGCACCGGCACGCACGCGGGCACGTTCACGAGTAACAAACTTTTCCTTCCTCTTTTGCGTCTTGCGGAGACGAATCACCCCTCACCCGCCGCCTTCGGCGTCGGCCTCTCCCACAAGGGGAGAGGCAAAAACGCTAGCGTATTTATTTATCCAACAACGCCCCCACAAGGGGAGAGGCAAAAGAGCTCTAGGCATACGTAAAATTAATTGTGTTTATGCAGCAGAACGTTGGCTCTGATTAATCGCTGGGTTACTGCTACTCGTCGTTGTCATCGTCATTGTCGGTGGAGGTTGCCAGAATGGTTGCTTAGTATTTCCATAGCCATATTCAAAATTCGTTTTTATATTTTTCTCAAACGCAAATTTTATGCCTTCCTCTAAATCCCTCTCTTCTAAATCATCCTCACATTCCGCTTGTTCTAACAATTCTTCTTCCATTGCTTCAGTCAGCCGGCCATGACGTACACTAAGCAATCCAGCTTTTTCATAAACAGAAAATGGTGTTTTTAATGGATATGGCGGTGGGAAACAATACAGTGTACCTAATGATGCTACCCAACCTATACAACATAATACTTGAAAAATAAAATGTAATTTATTTTCTGTTTCTGCATCAGGGAAAAAATGATTTAGCATAAAATCTACAGCTGCTGCGCAATGCCTATCTACATAATTGTAAGTTTGCCGATAAGTTGGACCAAACTCATTAAGATAGGCTTCTATAAAATCATCAAAATTTTTATCACTATATAATGTAATCGGCGGTGTAGAAAATGCGCCAACAGTTTCTGTTGCTTTATGCAGATAGGTTTTTTCATTTTTTTCATATGTTTTATAGCGTGTATCCACCGGAAAATGAATAATAAACGATTTCCCTGTCGCTCTGTCGGTAACGATAGCGGCAGATGATTGGGCTAAGCTATGACAAATATAGGGTAAAACAAATACTTTTATTTCCACACCTGACATATAATAACGCCTCATTTTGTGTGATTCTGTATAATTATAAGAATATCTGTCTGATTATTATACAAATAATAAAGAAAATTTCAAGTCTTAAATACTTAATACTCCCTTAAGACAATTAATGTACAATTAGCAAAATTTCAATTTTACGAGGAACGCTACCCATGACCGTCTCTAGAGATCCATCAGAAGATTCATTAACTACCATCAAAAACGATATTTTAGCATTGACCGATAGACAAGTCATGGAGGCTGTTAATTTATTATGTGAACTAAGTAAAATTAATAATAAAGAAAAAAGAATTGACGCTATTCAGCTTATTCAGCTTGCTGCAACATGCTACCCTACTTTTTTTATACCCTTAACACAAGATCCAGCTCAAGTTAAAATCAACTTCCATGCTTTTTTTTCCCAATTAATGTCTCATACAGATAACAATCCCGTTACAGCTTTAGAAATGTTAACGCAACGCGCACTACCCCTCCCTGCTTATATTGCCGCTTATCAACAACTACAACTAGAAAAAAACTTTCCAGACGATACAGAAAAAACATTATACTACCATGACAGAACTATCAAATCTTCAAATTTTTCTAGTCATTTCTATTCGATATCTGAGCACATTCGGCAATGTGAAACAGAGGTTGCCGATACGAAATATGCCATTGAAGCCTCAAAGCTAATGGATTTAGCCTTATTCTGCGAAGATGACTTGATTCAACTCGACGCTGATCCAGAGAAAAACAAACAATATAGAAAAATTCTACAAAATAAAACACTTATAATATGTTTTTTAGCCGTATGCAAAGGTAGGCAAACAGAGCCTAGTTATCAAAAAGCCTTAGATATCATCCAATGGTTAGCTAAAGGAAAAAATTTACCAGAAGCAAATTTTTATTTAGCCCAAGTTTACGCGCTTGGCAAAATGCCAGAACGTCATAACGATTATAACTATAATATCATGGTAGTTAGAAATGATTTAGCTGCAGAATATTTTTATCGTGCAATTAATAGTAATCGAGCTAATCAATACCAATGCGACCAAGAATTAGAAAAAAAATATATTATGCATTTCAAGTATGCAACGTTATTGGTTTTTTTAGAATTCATTGTCAAATCACGCGCTATTTTGAACGGTGCAGAAGGCATTGTAAAAATAAAAAATATTTTTGAATCTGATCATGCTGTTAATTATAAGAATGCGCAAATAGATACTATTGAAGCGTCTATTTGCTATCATTACCCACATATTTTAGAAACAATACAAAAAATATGTGCAAATAGCTGGAATAAAGCAAAAGACAAAACGTTTTTTGGTAAATTATTACATAATAGAGATCCAGAAGATCAATCATTGTATGCGCTTTTAAAAGATCCACAAGTCTGGCAGCCGCAACGTATAAATTTTACCTATCAACGAGACGAAGAAATAAAATTCAATTGTATACTACCAGAAAACACCGATACCATTATCTCTGAATTAAATAAAAAATTAAGCCAGCAAGTTTCAGGTACATTATTTGCTAAAGTTACCCATGTAAATGAATTAACTCAGCAACCATTAACAACCACCCTCCCCCCATCATCAGCAAATTCTGAACATGAAGAATATGCCCACAATTTTCCGGATGGAGAAATAGATGCAGAGAAAGCAGCAGATTTTTGTGCACAAGTAGTATCACAAGATGGTTATCAGGGCGCTGCACTTAAATTAAAAGAATTATTCCAGCAATATCCTGCCCATCCATTAGTGCAATGGCATTATGCCAACAGTATATTACGCACTGGCAATCCAATATTTCATGAATACGCTCTTCGATTAATTATCCAAGCCGCTTTTACTGGTGCAATACCCGCTATACAATACATCGAAGATTATATTAAAAATAATTCAAGATCCTCTTTTGTCGAATCTTATGCATCTACAATTACAAAATCACTTGTTTGTTACAGTAAAAAACTACCTACTCTTACTACTGATGCTGAAAAAGAACATATGCGGCGATTACTTGCTCTAAGAAATAAGCTAAACATAGGATCGTGGAATGATACCATTTCTGATATGAGTAAAGCATTAGTAAATTTTCGTCAAGATGTTATTTTGAACCATCGACGACTATTAAATAAGCAAGCTATGATCGAAATTATTTTAAATCAAGCTACTGATATCTGGCCAACAGATGATTTATCTGAAAATTCAAGCATGAAAAAATTTATAGAATTATATAAATATAAAACTCCTGGTAATGATAAAGAATTATTAGATTATATCACCAACGAGTTAAAGAGGTTTTTCACACTTGACAACCCTACCACCATCAAGTTTTATATTGCAGTCTATTTTGGTGATGAAGCATGTTTGTATAATATTATTAAAAAAACGGAACAATCAAACACGCTCGACCAAGATTCTTGCGCTTTTATTAAGGAATGTAAAAATTCTGATAAATATAGGGTATGGAAAAATCAGCAGGGCATGAAAACCATCATGGAAACAATTGATGTTATATTAAAAACTGGCACGACTTATACTTACAAACAATGGGACATAATCGAATCTAAAATGCTAATGATACTATTTAAAAACAAAACCGGTGTGTTTGAACCACCAATGCAAGAAGCATTAACATTAATTTTTGGCGATATGGTTTTTAAACGATTTTCTCATACAAAAGTAAAGGCATCATTAGACGATAAACCAGCGGCCAGCACAGTTGTGCCATCTGTATTGCCAGCTACCAGCACAGTTGTGCCACCTATATTGCCAGCTACAGAATTAGTACCATCTGCTACTATTTTGTCAACCAAACAAAAAGATGCTATCATCACGTTAGAATGTTACCTGGCGCTTACTGAGAATGGTCCTAGCCCAGAAGAAAAAGTGCAGCTAACTAAAATTGTCGAAAACATCAAAAAAAATCCAACTGATATTTATTTTTCGTTTCAACTTTTACGCGAAATGAAATCAACTACACCTTTTCCTTATTTATTTGCCGGCATCATTGGTCTAGCCTTTCATGAAAAATCTTCATCCGTAGATTTTCAAACTGCAGTATATTTTTGCCGAGCAATGATTGCGAGTAGCAAGAGTAAGATGCCAGATTATGCTCTTGAGCATTTTATAAAGTTAGATGCTCCTTTAGCAAAACTGTGTGCTATTGGTCTTCAGTATGGTCATCATATAACAAAGCAGATTAGAGAAAACCCATCAAATATAAACGAAACTGATTTTCAAGAAGCGTTTATTCGTTTAAGTAAAAAATATAATAATAGGTTGGTCACTATTGGTGATCAAGATAACGATCATAGTCTAACTACCGTTGATGCTGCATTTTATTTAGGCTTAATTTATGACTATGGCCTTCATTTCCCAGAATGCCATCAAGATCCAGAAAAAGCAGCGGAATGCTATGCGTATGCTGCATTCGAAAAACACCGATATTCCATATATCGCCTCACCCAATTATTTGATACTTATCGTTGTGCTTCTTTAGTGAAATGGTATTATGCAGAAGGTGTTCTTAACAGTGCCCAATATCAAGATCAAGCGATGAGATTACGGGTTGAAGCAGCTTTTAAAGGTGCTTCACGAGAAGCGACAAGATTTATACAAAATGAAATAAAAAATTCAGATCCAGCAATATTATTTGTTATTAAGTATATTAATGAAATTAAAACAGTATTAGAAGAAAGAGTAAAGCAACCCTTACCTAGCCACTTAACGCCTACTGAAAATGAGCGTATTTTACAAATGCTGATACTAGATGATACATTAAAAAATATTTTTTCTGCCGTTCATAAAAAATATATTATGCCTGATTTGCATGATGCTATCAATTCTATAAAAAGAAATATGTCTCTACATCATTCTAATCTATCGAGGAATCGGCAATTATTAAGTAAACCAGTTAAAATAATGCTTATTTTAACTTTACGAGAAGATATTTGGGAAGAAAAAGCGCTTAAAGATGAAGATAGCGCGCTTAAAGCATTCGAGTTATTTTTTAATGCAAACTCTGAAAATACTAAAGCCATAGCAAAATATACCGAAGATGAGCTTAATAAATTTTTTACTACTAAGAACCCTGACACAATTAAATTCTTGGTCGCTGTACATTTTGATGATGAAGTACTTTTAAATGATCTTTTGAGAAAACCATCTGATTTTGTAGCACTAGCTGACGAAAATTCTTGTAGTTTTTTAGCAGCTTGCAGATATCCTGATAAGAAATCCGCCTGGGAAAAGCAGGACAACATGCGGCCAGTAATGCAAATTATTAATCAAATTCTAGCAGTGGAAGATTTGGCAAGATCTAGGAGGAACCACACCCTTTACCCTCAAGATGAATTTAAAAAAATTGCAGGATGGGAAAAAATTGAAGCGCATATGTTGATGTTATTACTGAAAAATAAAACTGGAGAATTTGACCCAGTGATAATTGAAGCATTCCAATTGATTTTTGGTGATGATTTTCTTAAACGCTTTCCGCATGTTAAGGTTAATGAATCACCTGTATCAACAGCTACTCTTGTTACCAGCAGTACTGCCACAATCACAGGATTTTTTAGTGATATTTTTAATACTATTAATAGTATTATACCCCCAACTACCGACGCTTCCTCTATAGAACAGTTACATAGTTTAGATGATGATGGTGGTGCTCGTGAGAGTAGAAACAGTGAAGCTAGCATAACGTTAGCACATGACGAAACAGAAGAGAGAGAAAGCAAAGAAGACTATTTAGAACAACACGAAGAAAAAGTGCTGTTATCTTCGTCGATACTTCAACCGTCTGAAGATTCTATGTTTAATAGAAGCGCAATATCTGACGTAGATTACGACCTTTTTCATTCATTTACTGCTTCAATTGGAAGTGGCAGCCGCCCTGCCCTGTCTAATGCCGATGATGCAGAAATAATAATGGACAACAAAAAAAGTAGCGCTGGAAATGATAAAAATACAGAAGCTGAGTTAGACGGTTTTGTGTTAATGTAAATTTTATTAACCGTTCACGATTTTTTATAGTGCAATTTTTTCAATGTTTTTGGGAAAAATAAATTTTTTTTCAATTGTTTTATTTTAAATAGGATAATAGTTAACACTAATACATTAAGTACGATCAATAAACTTATAGTTAATAGATAATGCCAGCCGAGCGAAATTAAAAAAAGACCTAGCATAGCCAGTAGCGCCAACCAA
>DATAXC010000343.1:0-12679 GCA_036266895.1 Gammaproteobacteria bacterium | reverse complement strand
ACGATTAAATATTTTGAAAAACCCGTTTTATATTATTGGCTTAGCGCTGCCGCGATTAAAATCGCCGGCCTTAGCATTGGTTCTATCCGTGGGGTAAATGCTATTTTAGGACTATTGGGTTGTTTGCTCACTTATGTTACTGCTTGTCGATTATATGGCCGTTTAACCGGCTTATTGGCTGCGTTGATTCTTGGTACCAGCCTACTTTATTTTGTCATGGCACAAATGATTAGCCTAGATTTACCAGTCACGGTTTTTCTAGCAGCAACGCTATATGCTTTTATTCTTGGCTATCAATACCCGCCTGGTAATAAAACCCGTCGCGCCTATTTCTGGGGTGCTGCTGCGAGCGCCGCACTCGCGGTGCTGACAAAAGGATTAATTGGTATCGTGCTGCCGCTGCTCGTCATTGCAGCTTGGCTGATGATGATGCAACCATTTTCAGCAAAAACCGGCTATCGAAGTTACCTAAAAAATAGCTTCGCCACATTGACCCAACTTTATCTACCTTCTTGTTTATTGGTTTTCTTATTGATTGCGGCGCCTTGGCATTTATTAGTTGGTTATTACAATCCTGAATTTTTTTATTTTTACTTTATTGAGCAACATGTCTTACGTTATGCCACAAAAGCCATTGGACATTATCAACCGGTTTGGTATTTCATACCCATACTCATCTTAGGGTTATTGCCTTGGGTCGTATTTTTACCGCAAGCAATCGCTGCTAGTTTGCCACGTCATTGGCAACAACGGCAAAATGCGGCTACGCCGCTATTTTTTTTATTGTGGGCGGTACTTATTTTTATTTTCTTTTCTTTTTCAAAATCAAAATTAATTCCCTATATTTTACCAGTTTTTCCGCCACTCGCCATTTTACTTGGTCATTATCTCAGTAAAAAAATCTTTATTAATGCATCTGCACGCTTACGTATAACTTTAATCAGCATGATTACATTTGCTTGGCTTTTCTTACTGACTTTACTCATCTTTGCACCTCAGTTAGACACGCGAACAATCTTGCCGTTAGCAAAAAAATTACGGCCGATTTTAACGCCACAAGATGAAGTGATTACTTATAATCAATATTATCAAGATTTACCCTTTTACTTAGAACGTCGAATCAGCATCTTAAATTGGCGTAATGAACTCACTTTTGGTATGCAGCATCAAGATACCCGTGCATGGATGATCGATAATGACACTTTTTGGCGACGCTGGTACAGTCAACAACGTGTATTTGTCATTATGAGTTTAAGTGAATATGAAGTATTCAAAGAGAGATTTAAAACCAACCCTGGTTACGTCTTAGGTAAAACCACTAAGCATATATTGGTTGCCAATAAGATAACTTAGCAAGTGCTCAAATATAATATTATATTGTCAATATTATATTTTTTTTACTCTACTTCTTGGACGTAAATTATTTTTTTTATGACGTGTTCACGCCTTGCTCTGATTCTTCTTGACATGCTAACTCATTGAGTTATATTGCAAGAATAGCGATCTAATTATGGAGGCAGCACTGCTGAACGGACTATGCTGATCAAATCACAACTTATCGGCGAACTCAGCAAACATTTTCCTCATCTTCCTGAAAAAGACATTGCGCTTGCTGTAAATTACATCATCGAGCACTTAAGCCAAGTGTTAAGCCAGGGAGGTAGAATTGAGATTAGAGGCTTCGGTAGCTTTAATCTGCATTTTCGCCCGCCACGACGCGCACATAATCCCAAAACAGGCGCAAAATTAATCACCAATCCCAAATTTGCCGTACACTTCAAACCTGGCAAGGAATTGCGAGAAAAAGTTAATGCTAGCCGGCATTTGCCTATCGAGCATGTCTCGCAAGAAGAGTTGGAGAACGAGTCAGAGTAGGAAGTTGCTGGGCAATATTCTTAACTTCGCTCAACCACTTGCCACGTTAAATACCCCCTCCAACAGTATCAACAGCAAACCTACTCCCCCTCTCCCGCAAGCGGGAGAGGGGGAGTAGGTTTGCTGTGGGAAGGCGCCGTCCCGCACTTGTTACGGGAGTGCCCGAAGGGCGAGAGAGGGTTTTTTTATATTCAAGTAATCGGCAACGTCACCCCACGCTGTCCTTGATACTTTCCAGCCCTATCTCTATAAGACGTTTCACATTCTTCATCTGATTCTAAAAACAGTAACTGAGCAACACCTTCGTTAGCATAAATTTTAGCAGGTAAGGGTGTCGTATTAGAAAATTCCAAAGTAATATGACCTTCCCATTCTGGCTCTAATGGCGTGACATTGACAATAATCCCGCAACGCGCATAAGTTGATTTACCCAGGCAAATCACTAACACTTGTCGAGGAATACGAAAATATTCTACGCTACGTGCTAATGCAAACGAATTAGGTGGAATAATACAAACATCTGCAACCACATCGACAAAACTTGTCGGTGTGAAATTCTTTGGATCAACTACCGCAGAATTGATATTAGTAAATATTTTAAATTCATTTGCACAACGAATGTCATACCCATAACTAGAAGTGCCATGTGATACGATTTTACCACTATGACCTTCTCTGACTTGTTCAGTGGTAAACGGTGTAATCATAGCTTGTTCTTGCGCCATCCGGCGTATCCACTTATCTGACTTAATACTCATTTTTTCTCCTTCACTATCATGCGCTGGAGGAATTTTCCACCACAATCTTTGGAAACTTAACTGAATAATCTTTAGGTAGCAATGATAATGCACCCGCTATTTTGAGTGCTGCTGCAAAAAATAGATCAGCATATTGATTTTTTTCTGTTTGAACAATCGGTGGTTGACCACTATCCGTCATTTCACGAATGCTGGTTGCTAACGGTATTTGCGCTAACATCTGCACGCCATAATCAGCCGCTAATTTCGCACCACCACCTGCACCAAACAAAGCTTCTTCATGCCCACAATGCGAACAATGATAATGACTCATATTTTCCACTATGCCCAATACCGGTACATTTAATTTTACAAACATTTCACAAGCACGTTTCACATCTAACAAGGCCAAATCTTGCGGCGTTGTTACAATTACCGCGCCACTGACTGGCATTTTTTGACAGAGTGTTAACTGAATATCACCGGTACCTGGCGGCAAATCAACAATCAAGTAATCGAGTTGACCCCATTGCGTATCATGTAACAATTGTTCTAATGCCTTACCTAGCATCGGACCGCGCCACATCATCGCTGCTTGTGGATCAACCAAATAACCAATCGACATCGATTGAATACCGTGTCGCTTAATCGGTTGAATCGTTTTATCTTTGATAATAGGTTTTTCTCCAGTTGTACCCAACATCATGGGTTGGCTTGGGCCATAAATATCTGCATCAAGTAAGCCAACTGCTGCGCCAGCTTGCGCCAAAGCTAAAGCCAAATTAACGGCCACCGTAGATTTTCCTACTCCGCCTTTACCAGAAGCAACGGCAATAATATTTTTAATCAGTGGCAATGCTGATAACCTAGGATTCGCCACATGCGTCTCTATGCGATGCTGTATCTCGATATGCAAAGTCTTATCTGCTGGTATGTGCGGGGTCAAATATGACTGCAAATCAGTTTGGCGCTGCGTTTGGTTGTAGGTGGAGGGGTAACCCAAAATCAGGCGAATCTGGATAGCATCATCAGTTATATTGATTTGTGGCGTAACTTTAGCGTCTAGCCAATTTTTATTTAGAAAGGGGTCATGGTATTGATTGAGCTGTTTTTGTAAATTTTCTTTTATATTCATGTAGATACCTGTAAATGTATTCGCCCTCGCGCCCTCTCCCGCCATTGTTGGGCTTCGCAAGCTCAGCCCAACCTACATCCACACCCATAGCCCGTAGGTTGGGCTGAGCTTGCGAAGCCCAACAATGGCGGGAGAGGGTGTGTTTCTTATTCTCATTCTATATTCCATACCAAAAGAATTTGCTATACTTTACCACCTTTTCTAGCAAGCTAACACCCAGGATTGCACATGCCTACAGCCGCTAAACGGAAAATATTAGTCACTGCTGCCCTACCCTACACCAATGGGTCGGCGCACTTAGGCCACCTCGTCGGCACAATTCAAGCTGATATTTGGGTACGGTTACAAAAAATGCGCGGCCATGATTGCCTTTATCTATGCGGTAGTGATAGCCATGGCACGCCGATCATGATCCAAGCAGAGAAAATGGGAATCACACCAGAAGCAATGACTGCCCAATTTGGTCGAGAACATGCGCAAGATTTTGCTGATTTTCACATTGAATTTGATAATTATTACACTACCCATTCACCAGAAAATAAAACTTGGGTAGAAACAATTTATGAACGTCATCGAGTAGCAGGCAATATTAACAAACACCAAATCAAACAATTATTTGATCCAGTAAAAAATATGTTTTTACCCGACCGCTATATTAAAGGCGAATGTCCGAATTGCGGTGCCAAAGACCAATATGGCGATAATTGCGAAGTATGTAGTGCGGCTTATTTACCAACCGATTTAAAAAATCCTTATTCAGTTTTATCTGGCACCAAACCAATTGAAAAAGAATCGGAACATTATTTTTTTAAATTACAAAATTTTGAAGGGTTTTTAAAGGCTTGGACTCACGCTAATCATTTACAAACGCAAGTAACCAATAAATTAAATGAATGGTTCGAAACAGGCTTAAGAGAATGGGACATTTCTCGCGATGCACCTTATTTTGGCTTCACTATTCCAGGTGAACAACATAAATATTTTTATGTCTGGTTAGATGCACCGGTAGGCTATATCGCCAGTTTTGAAAATTTACGCGCACGACGACCTGAGCTATCTTTTGCTGATTATTGGGAAAAAGAACAAGTAACGGAATTACATCATTTCATTGGTAAAGACATTATTTACTTTCACGCCTTATTTTGGCCCGCCATGTTACACGGCGCGCAATTACGTACGCCGACTAAAATTGCCGTTAATGGTTATTTGACTATCAACGGTCAAAAAATGTCGAAATCCCGCGGCACATTCATTTTAGCTAGAACCTATTTATCGCATTTACCGGCAGAATGTTTACGTTATTATTTTGCTGCAAAATTAAGTGAACATATTGAAGATATTGATTTACATTTCACTGATTTTACCCAGCGTATTAATGCTGATCTGATTGGTAAATTTATTAATATCGCCAGTCGCTGCGCCAGTTTTATTAATAAACATTTTGACAGTCAATTATCTATTCACTGCGCTGATCCAGCGTTATATCAATTGTTTGCCGATGCTGGCGATACCATTGCTGAACAATGGGAAAAATTAACTTATAGCCAAGCAATCCGCCACATTATGCAGCTCGCAGATCGTGCTAATCAATATATTGATGAAAAAAAACCTTGGGCAATGATGAAAAATACCGAACAACAAGCTGAGGTACAAGCAGTTTGCAGTATGGGAATTAATTTGTTTCGAATATTAATGATATATTTAAAGCCAGTATTACCGGAAACCGCAGTAGCGGTTGAAACATTTTTAAATATCCCACCATTACAATGGCAAGATAAAAATCAACTTTTATTGGATCATGTGATTAATGAATTTAAACCGTTAATGACACGTATTGATTCAAAACAAGTTGAAGCGATGTTGGCGGAATAAATTTTAAGAAATAAACCTATGCAAATAACACCTGAAGACATCGATCAACTTCTCCCGCAGACCCAATGTGGACTATGCGGACAGGGTGGTTGTTTGCCTTATGCGGAAGCCATCATCTTCGAAAAAGCGCCCATCAATTTATGCCCTCCAGGCGGTGTCAAAACTTTACAAGCCTTAGGCACTTTATTACAACAAGATCCAACCCCCTATCTCACCGAAATGGCTGCAAAAGAAAAACCGTTACAGCTGGCCGTCATTCGTGAAAATGAATGTATTGGCTGCACCAAGTGCATTCAGGCTTGTCCTGTTGATGCGATTGTAGGCAGCGCTAAACAAATGCATACAGTGATAACTGATCAATGTACCGGTTGTGAATTATGTATTCCACCCTGCCCGGTAGATTGTATTGATTTAATAACAGCAGCAACAACCGAAATGACAACAACACAAAAGGATTTAGCAAGGCAGCGTTTTCAACAGCGGGAACAGCGTTTGAAAAAAGAAAAAACCGCCAAAGAAGCAACTTTACAAACACAAACACGGGTAAAAAAACAAGCTTATGTGCAAGAAGCCATTACGCGCTCACGCTTATTGCGGGCGACCGAAAAGCAGCAGGACCTGCTACAAATGGCTCAGGAGGCAGATCAGGAGGCTTATTCTGATGACTAAAACTAGCAGCAGACGCAGGTAAAGATGGTTTATTGTCATTCTTTTTTCCACTTAATGCTAATTTAGCTTCTTCACGTAAACCACGACTAAATGCTTGTATTTCTGGACGATTATGCTTAAACATCCTATTTTGATGTAACGTATTTCCCCATAAACAACTGAGCAGTGTCGCACCAATGACTGTGCCAGCTAAAATTGATAATTTAATCCCGCCTAGCGCTGCACCTGCAATGCCGCCTATGCCTGCACCAAAAATATTACCAAATAAAGGAACAATGCTGCCGCCTACACCGCCAATAGCGGCACCCACCATCAAACCTACCGCAGCTCCAACTACCGCACCAACTAAACCGGCAGCAAAAACACAGGCACCGACAAATATTTTTTCACCAACTGATAATTCTAACAACTTTTTTTCATACCGTTGCGTATCGGCAATAAATCTATTAATTTTTCTTTTTTTTAGTTGCTCACATTGTTCAGGAGAAAGAATAACTATATTCGCTACCGCTGTCGATTCATTTTGATCATTTATTAACTGCGAAACACTTGAATCTCTCATGTCATCATCACTAACATAGTATTTTTCAGAATCACTGTTAACAACCTCTGAAGCGGCATTATTATTAAAATCTTCAATAAAAATGGCTTGATATTTTTCACATAAATCTTCTGTTTCTTGTAATATTTTTGCTACTTTGATGAGATCCGCTCTATCCCCACTCGCTGCTGCATCATTTGCTCTTTTTCGTAACGCTTTCATCAAATAAAGTAATTTATTCTTATTATCGGTCGACAACATACTCGTATTTTCAAGTAAGTATGTTTTTTCTATAACGGGTGCTAATTCGTTATCCGAAATTGATTTATAACTACTATACTCCGTAACCAATATTTTTCGCTGCTGTTTATATCTAGCCGGCAAGGCATCAGCAGATTGCGCACGAAATCCATTTGTACCCACGGTATTGCCTTGACTACCAGTCATATAGGCATGATGTCCAGATAAGGCGATAATAGCAGGCCAATCACACTGGCTACCCTCATTATCATTGGTATTGGCAAAAGCTTCTTTAATAGCATCAGATGCAATACTATAGACAACAATGCCAGTACGATTTTCTCCACTAGCACAATTAACAGTAGCCGCCGTTGTTTTTAAAGCTTCATTTCTTTCTTTTCTAAAGCAAACTAATTGATTATTAAGATTGCTCGCCTGCATCACCAAATAAAGAATATGGGTTGCTTTTAAATCTTCATCGCCGCTCAACAAGGTATGAATATTTTCCGGCGTATACCTATCCATTTTTTCATTTATTTTTCTTATTATTTCTCTTAGTACTGATAAACTTTGTTTTTCATCTGCATTTAATGCCGCATTGTTAGCTCTCACCATTTCATCTAAAATCTGATTGTTAGCTTCGATCGCCGCTAAAAATTTGCAAATACCTTCATATTGATCTCTCTCAATTCTTCTAAATCCATTGACACATAACTTAGATAAAAATATTTCTTTTGCATTTAATTCATCCGCAACTGCATTACCTCTTTTAATGATTTCACTATCATCTGGTTTATATGGTTTGCCAGTCAGACGGGATTGCAATCTCAAAAAGAAATCACTATTAGCGCTGCTTAAAAAAATATTTAACAATACATCAGCATTTGCATTTTCTTTTTGTTGTTTTAAATTATTTTTTGTTACTTCCAAATAGTTGCTTTTATCATTATGATTCAAGTAAACAGGCGTGCCGCTATGTGCATAACGAATAACTTCCTTTATTTCACCTGCACTACTCTTCTGGACGTGTATAGATTGCATGTAATCATTTTTATTGACGGGAATATCTTCACGCGGTTGACTAGGCGCAGTCACCTGATGATTGATAAACCGAGGAAGATAGTGATTTATCAATCTTTTTTGCAACGGTTTCAGTGCACTATACCAAGCAGGTACGGGTAAATCATGAAGTACATCAAATCTATTATTACCAATAATGAGTTGAATTTTCTGAGCATTTGCCTCTTCAACCTCTTTAATATGAATAAATTCATTAAGTTGCTCATTTGTTAACTGAGTTTGCGGCTCATCCAGAATAATTGCACGCTTACCATTATCAGCTTTGATATCAGTCGCTACTGCATGCGAAGCATTTTCCATCATCACCCAATCTTTTGCTAGATTCAAGGCATGCATTAATCCTTTATGAAGCTGATAATCAATATAACCCGTGCCAATGTTACTATCACGTACATCTATGAATCTTTTTCGCTTAATTAACCCAGTTATCTCTTTGATAAAAATTTGAGTCGATTCATTATCTCTATTATATTCGCAACGTCTGGTATTATCATGTTCAATCCTTACTTTCATAGCGTCTTTTAAACAAGTAACCAGTCTATGCTTTCCTCTAGCTAAGATATCTTGCACGTTTGTTTTTTTAAGATTTTTTTGTGTAATAGCTGCTTGAATTTCTTCAAACACATCAGCATTGATTTGATAAACTTGATTAGCTATCGTTGTTTGCTTTTCTGAGGAAAATGAATACATCCGCATCAAGTTAATGGCAGCAATGCTATAGGCGTTAAAAATACGTGCATAGGTAGCATTTTGTAAAGTTTCAGTATCACCATAAGAACTTGCTAATCTTGAATAATCAAATTCACGTAACCAAATTTTACGTGACGCTACGTCATCTGGCTCACCTACTTCCACAAAACCGCTGACCACACCACATTGTGCATCTAATGCTTGGGTTTGAGAAAATATTTGATTATAAATACATTGCACGACTTCTTCGGCAGAATTGAACTGATGATTAGGCTCAGGGGCTACTGGCAATGCAATTGATCGAACAGTGGCTGGATCGTTGTTGAATAACCGCTCCACCATGACACTTCGATCGCGTGTTTGTTCTGTAAATGTTTTTTCCACCAGTTTTGGCCGTTGAGGAAGAGCAGTAGCAGCAGCTTCCGGTCGAGGTATAGCATTAATGCTATCGCCCTCTTCGTGCATTGGAAGATGACCGTCGGGTAGTAATTCAATAATTTTATCATCATTGTCAGCAAAACCTGACGGTGAAGGTGATCTAAGCATAACTATGCCTCTGATTTTACAATGATGGCCCATGTTGATGTGGCCACAGTCCCCTCCCCCGCAAGGAGGGGAGTAAACCGTCTTTATATACTATGTTGTTGTCCTGCTGCTCACGCTTAAACGAGCCGCTGATCTACGTATTTCTTCATCTGATCCAGAATTTGATGATGATCTACCTACCTCAAGTTTCCTTTCAGAATCTTTCCCTTTTTCTGTTTGTAATCCATTCTTTTGCGTATTGCAAACATCATTACGCAATGCTTCACCAAATATTTTCACTTCGCTTCGACCATCTTGTTTAAAGAAATGCTGCTGAGCGGATCGTCCCCAAAAGTAACTCAATGCAGCAGCGCCAACTAAAGTACCCGCCAATGCCCCAAGTCCGCCAAAGAGTCCGGCACCTGCAATATTACCGGCACCTGGTACGACACTGCCAACAGCACCGCCCACAAAAATGCCCGCCACAAAACCAGCAACTGCGCCGATCGCAGCGCCTAGTAAACCACCCACAAAAGCACAGGCTGCGACTACTATTTTCTCACCAACAGAAAGTTTCACTAACTTTTCTTCATATTTTTTTGTTACATCAATAAATTTTTCAATCTTACGTTCAAGATTGGCTTTTTTAGCTTGTGCCTCGTCACTGTCATTATCTGAATCAGATGCTGATTCACCTGCAGAACCGGCTGCACGTGGTAGCGCCATCCCCCCTTTAATATCCAGATAAGTTTCATACATAATTTCAGTTTCATCAAGCACTTCACGAATTTTTCGCAATTCATCCTTGGCTTCAGCATCATTTTTTAGCAAACTTGCTGTTTTTAATCTAAGTTGCAATGTATATTTCAAGTTGTCTAGCCGCATCCTCAGCTCAGCATCAAGCGGGCATTCAGCCATATCAGTTGGTTTCTGATCATTTGTCTCCGATGTCCGTGTCCAGCCGCCTAAAATGTTAATATTCGCTTGCACCGTTGTAAATTCAATATCTTCAATCGCTTTAAAATCACTACGTCGGGTAACCAAATCAGACGTATATTGCTTTAATCTTTCGGGTAAAGAACCTTTAGATTTGCTGCGAATACCATCTGTTCCTAAAATACTACCTTGTGTACCTGTCATGAAATTGACATGCTTACTACGAGCAATATGTTCTACCCAGTCGATTGTGCAATTGTCATTATATGCTTCCGTTGCAGCATCCACTAAGTTACAAAACTCTGTCACACCCGTGCGGTTCTCGCCACTAGCGCAGCCATACCAAACAGCAACTGTCTTTAAATTGCCGCCTTTTGCATTTGCAGTTTTTCCAATTATCTTATTATTAAGATAGGCGACTTTAGTTAATGAACAAATGATATCTATTGCCTGAACATTTTTATCGCCAGTTAGCCTATTTAAAAGCCTTCCTTCTAACCGTTGATCTAACAGCTGTAACGCAGCCTGTAATTGCCGGTGCTCCTCACTATTCACTTGCATATTGAGTAAATTGTTCTTAATGATAGCTACAACATTCTTGATACCATCCATCAGATCGGATTCAATAACACGGAAACCATTCAAGCACAGTTTAGAAAAGTAAATATTTTCACCCTCATGTTGTAATTCTTTTACTGCTGCTAAAGATAATTCAACAATCTTACTATCATCTTTTTTAGTGGTTGGCTTAAATTGAACGGTTTCTTGCACACCAGCTACTAAATCAGCAAGCTCACTATTTAAGCTAATCATTAAAGAAACATCCGCTTTAGCATTTAGTTTTTGCTGTAATAAATTTTCCTTGGTGACGGGTATTGCAATGTTGTCTTTTTCTTGTTTTTTTTGTTTATCATCATTCGGATTATGATTAAGGAAAGCCGGTGTGCCGGTATGATACCAAGCATTTACTTCTCGGATATCATTTGCATTTACAGTGGCATTCGCATTGTCAACAGCGCTAACCGACTGATGCCAAGCATTTCGCATAAAAGGTGATGTGGCGCGCGTCTGACTAGGCGCAATAGAATTGAACTTAAGCGCATTAGGTAAATAATGTTGATAAATTTTTTGTTGGAATGGACTGGCACTTGTATACCAAGACGGCTTGTCTGCTTCATCTGGACTTATACTTGCAAATTGCTCGTGTTGTTTTGACGTCAACATGCCTTGTGGTTCATCTAATAATACAATTGTTTTTTCTTGCTCACTATTTTTTTCTTTCGCACGAATAACTGTTGCAACAGTATAGGTTTGTTCTTCCATTGCTGCCCAGTCTTTTGCCTGATTCAACATTTTCTCTAAAGCTTTTCGCAGATAAATATTAATCCAAGTTTCAGTTTCTTCAATGATATTTTTTGTTTTGAAAGTTTTATAGCCAGTTGGTTTAATAAAATTAATGATTTCTACAATTGCATCTCTATGCGGAGAGGTTCCATAGGTGCTAGCATTGCCTTTTAATCGATTAAGCAAAATTTGCACTATATCTCTTTTACCCCTCGCAAGAATATTTTCAATTTTTTCTTCAGTATTTTGATGACCATCAAGTATCGCATTAACTTCATCAAAAATTTTATCATGTATTTCTTTAATTTGATCCGCAACTAATGCATTCTCATTCTCATTCTTCTTTTCTGGAAAATACATCTGCGCCCAATTAATTGCAGCTATAGCATAAGCGCCAAACACTTTACAATAGCTTCTATCCGCTAATTCTTGTTGTTTGATTTGTTTTTTCTGAGCTTCGCTTCCATCAACTTGTATTTTTGCAGTACTACTTCTTAGCGATAGATTATTATTTGCTGTTGGATCAAGGGCCTCAGAAGCATTATATTCACGCAAAACTACTTTGTTCCCATTAATATCAAAAAGGGTATGATGTATTAATTCATCTTCATCTACCTTTTTAGCAATACTAAACATCATATTATAAATACTTTGAATATTGCCATCGATAATACTGCGAAAATCTAATCTACCAACAGGACCATCAACAACCTTCACCATGCCCTCAGCTTCCTGACGAGTAATAGCATAATTAACCAATTTAGCTACCAAGGTTTGACGTCTTGATGCATCTTCAACAAAAGTAGCAGGTACGGCTTGGAGTGCTGCTGGTTGTGGAATAGCCCTTGGTGCATCGAGACGATCGCTAATGACGTGGCCAAATTCATCTACCACTTCAATTTCACTTGGTTCTTGCTCTTGTTTTCCCATCACAACACCTCGTTATATGGCGTCAATTAATATATTTTTTATTTACCGTATAATCTAATCTTTATATGATACCGAATATGATACCGAATAAATCTTAACGCTACA
>DATAXC010000339.1:0-4366 GCA_036266895.1 Gammaproteobacteria bacterium | reverse complement strand
AAGGATTCCTTTATGTTTAAAATAGCATTTTCATTATTGTTGCTTGTCATCACTACTTTCACTCCCGTCGTTTACGCTTATTCCAACTTTGCTGAACGGCCTGATGTACAAGCATTTATTCAACATATGGTTAAAAAATATCATTTTAAACAAGCTCAGCTAGAGACTTTATTTAGCGAAGTAAAAGTACGGCCGCAAGTCGTGCAACAAATTAAAAAACCCGCGGAAAGTGAAGCTTGGTATATTTATCAAAAAATATTTATCACTGAATCACGCATTCAACAAGGCGTAGATTTTTGGCAGAAACATGAAGCCGCATTGCGAAAAGCTGAAAAAACTTATGGTATCCCGGCGAGCATTATTGTCGCTACTATTGGTGTAGAATCTAAATATGGCGAAAAAATCGGTGCGCATCGCGTCATTGATGCCTTAACCAATCTTGCCTTCAGTGAATCGCGGCGTGCTAACTTTTTCCGTAAAGAATTAGAACAGTTTTTACTGCTGACCCGTGAAGAAGATTTAGACCCGACTAAAATCATGGGATCTTATGCGGGGGCTATTGGTCAACCACAATTCATGCCTAGCAGTTATCGGCATTATGCGGTTGATTTTTCTAATAGCGGCAAAACAGACTTAATGTATGATCAAGTGGATGTCATTGGCAGCATCGCCAATTACTACAACAAAAATGGTTGGAAACAATATTGGCCGGTTGCGATGCCTGCTAAGATCATTGGCAGCCGATTTCAATACTTAACCCGTACCGGTAGAATTAAACAACCACTGACTGTTGGTGAATTAAGTGAATATGGTGTGGTTTCGAAATATAAAATAAATGATGATCATTTAAAAGTTAAAGTATTAGAGCTAGAAAATCGTTATAATGCTGAGTATTGGCTCACTTTTCACAACTTTAATGTGATTAAGCGTTATAATGCAAGTAACCTATATGCGATGGCAGTATTCCAATTAAGTAGTTATATTGACTATGCATATAAACAGCGCAAAGGAAATGGATGACTATGAGCATGGATAAGCATTGTCTAAGCATGTTTAATAATACTGCAATCCCAACTGTTGGCCAATATACTGCTAGAAATTATCTAACCGGCATCTTGCTGCTGTTTTTATGCATTTTACTAGCCAGTTGCAGCGCACCAGTCAAGAAAAAGAAAAGAGATGGTGCGCCCAATTATTATGTTGATGAAACCAAAATCCCCAATGCTGTGCCCAAAACAGAACCGCTGAGCAAATATGGCAATATGACTTCTTATCGTGTGTTTGGTAAACGGTATTATACTTTAAAGACCAGTAAACATTATGATGAAATTGGTGTGGCTTCTTGGTATGGCACGCAATTTCATAATCGACGCACTTCAAGCGGCGAACCGTATAACATGTTAGCTATGACGGCAGCACATAAGAGCTTACCGTTACCAACCTATGTAGAAGTCACCAATTTAAGCAATAACCGTAAAATTATTGTTAAAGTGAATGATCGCGGCCCCTTTGAATCTAGCCGTATCATTGATTTATCTTATGTTGCAGCAAAAAAATTAGATGTGGTTAGAACTGGCACGGCTAAAGTGCGCGTTCGAGCGATTAACACACATAAAGCACCTGATAAGACGACGATGTTTGCAAAAAATAGCAAACAACAGCCATCAATCTATAAACTACCAGGTGCAACCCGGCAAACTATGTATTTACAAGTGGGCGCATTTCGCAATAAAACCAATGCGGAACGATTTAAACGACAATTAAGCAGCATGTTAAATACCCCTCATGTGACAGTGCTTAAACCCAATGCAAAACATCCCTTTTATCGTGTTCATGTTGGGCCGATTAAAGATGTTGCTACAGTCAATAGAATTACTTCGCGTTTAAAGAGTGCGGGCATTAAAACCATTGTTGCAGTGTAATACCCCTCACCCGCCGCTGCGCGTCGGCCTCTCCCACAAGGGGAGAGGCAAAAAGCTTTAATTTTATTTATTCAACAACGCCCCTTGTGGAAAAGGGTGCCCGCGTAGGTTGGGCGTAGGTTGGGCTGAGCTTGCGAAGCCCAACAATCTGCGAAGCCCAACATTGGCGGGTGAGGGGTACTACTTTTACAGAGGGTTCCAAGTGTTCTACACCACCACCATCTTCATAATAAGCATTCTCATCACCATGTTATTCGTGGTCGGCACCCACGAATCTGCGCATTTCTTTGCTGCTCGTCTACTTGGTGTAAAAGTATTACGTTTCTCTATCGGCTTTGGCAAAACCTTATTACGCTGGCGCGATAAAAAAGGCACAGAATATGTATTCGCACTCATTCCTTTAGGCGGTTACGTTAAAATGCTTGATGAAGGCGAAGGGCCAGTCGCTAAAAAAGATTTACCGTTCACTTACAATCGTCAACCTTTTTACAAAAAATGTCTGATTGTGGCTGCTGGACCTGCCATGAATATTTTTTGTGCGCTAGTATTGTATTGGTTGATTTTTGTAATTGGTTTTGTCGCAGTGAAACCGATCATCGGTGAAGTTCGACCACACTCTATTGCAGCCGAAGCAGGACTCAAACCAAATCAACATATTGTCAGTATTGATCACCACCCGACTACCACTTGGACTACTATTTTATTACGGGTCGTCGCACACGCTGGCAATCAAGATCACTTAGCCATCCAAGTTAAAGAGCCCAATCAATCAACATCGACTACGCATTTATTAGATTTATCAGATTGGCATTTAGATGGTTTATCCCCTGATCCACTCGCCAGCTTAGGCATCACCCCTTATCAACCGAAAATCCCATTGGTAATTGGTGCCATCAGTAAAGATTCACCAGCAGCCGCTTCTTCATTAAAAATTGGCGATCATTTAGTAGCAATCAATGGTACGCCGATTAAAGACTGGCCGCAGTTGATTACTTTTATTAAAAGCCATCCGCATGCCAACATTCAACTCACGGTAAAACGACAACACCAACCGATAGAAATAACGATTAAACTAGGCGAGCAATCGAATGGGTTTTTATTCACAAGTACTAGCGGCTATCTCGGTATTGGACCAACCATTAAATTACCGGATAATTTGCTGCAAAACATTCAATATGGGCCCTGGCAAGCGATTGCACCAGCTTGGCAAGAAATTGTCAATTTCACTTACTTGAATTTTATGCTGTTCGGCAAATTAATTACTGGTAAAGTATCACTACAAAGTTTAGGCGGGCCGATTACTATATTTGAAACCGCTGGCGAAGCATTAAATTATGGCTTGGTACCCTTTTTAGGATTTTTAGCTTTTCTAAGCATTTCTGTCGGGATTATCAATGTATTGCCGATTCCAGGATTAGATGGCGGTCACTTATGCATCCAATTCATTGAACAATTGATTGGCCGGCCTATCCCAGAAAAAATATTGCTGACTTTATACCGCGTGGGCTTTGCACTCATCTTCTTTGTGTTATTACAAGCACTGATTAACGATATTTTACGTATGCTGGGATAATGGAATAATTATGAATTTACAACTGATACATTACATATTAATTGCTAATCTTGTTTCGATGGCTATTTTACTCTTTCTTTTCATTAAACAATTGACTGCACAATCCGCTAACCGCCAATTAGAAACACAAATCATGCAATTAACCAAGCAAATTCAAACCACCGATCAACTGGCTAGAGAAAATTTACTGATTCAATTTAACCATGTACAACAAGCCTTATTAGAAAAATTGAGTCATGGCCGCGTAGAACAAACCCAACAAGCAGGTGACTTAAAAGAACAATTACAACAAGCGTTCGCTAACTATCGCGCACGTTTTGATGAACGGCAATTCGAAGCATTGAAAATACTACAAGATACCTTACAAAAAGGCGTACAAGAAAATCGTCAACAAGTGAAAGAAGCTTTGCGTGATTATGCGATTGACTTGGGTAAACGTGTTGATCAATTGACCCAAACCACTGAAGCGAAATTAAAAGAAATTAATCAGCAAGTAGAAAACCGCCTATCAGTCGGTTTAGAAAAAACCAATGAAACTTTTCATGATGTGATTAAACGTTTAACCCTCATTGATGCGGCCCAACAAAAAATCAGCGAATTATCTGGCAGCGTGATGGGTTTACAAGAAATCTTAAATGACAAACGTTCGCGCGGCACTTTTGGTGAAGTGCAATTATCAGCGTTAATTTATAATATGATTCCTGAAACACATTTCAGTTTTCAACATTTATTAAGCAACAATAAACGTCCAGATTGCATGTTATTTTTACCTGAGCCGACCGGTAATATTGCTATTGACGCCAAATTTCCATTAGAAAACTTTCGTATGTTAATGGATACATCGCTTTCAGATACAGAAAAACAACTTGCA
>DATAXC010000331.1:0-14614 GCA_036266895.1 Gammaproteobacteria bacterium | reverse complement strand
CGATCTAATATTTGCGAAGTGTTTTGCTTGGCTATATCAACAAATAACTGTGTATTTGGCAATCCTAGAAAGTTTAAAATATTAGAAATGCGGGTTGGATCAGCTAAATCTTCATAAGTTATTTTCAAGTATGTTAAACCCTGCGCTTTAACCTTTGCAAAAACAGCTTCTTCTAATGCCTCTTGTTGGTTAACCATTTGCATAAATGTAGCTTCATCAAAGAAAATGCATTGCTGTTGTTCAGATTGTTTTGCTGTCATCCATATTCCGGTACAAGCAGCAATTTGTTGCGAAGAATACCACGCGAGTTTATTACGCCGTGTAAGAAAAATAATACGTGGATTAAACTCAAATATAGCAGCCAACCCTTTGTTGATTTGATCTTCATTTAATAAAATTTTACAGCCTACTGCACGGAGTGTTCGTCTAGAAAAATATTGAGTTTTTTTTAGCATTTCTTCAATAAATAAACTGGGTGAATGATCACGCCAATCTTTATCAAATAACTGATTGATTTTCTTACATTTTGGTAACACTAAACCAACAGATTCATGATGAAATATTTCATTATGGCAACGAGCAATTGGATGGGAGTCTAGTAATCCACAAAGAAGATTCGAGCCAGCGCGTGGCGCAGAGAGAATAGTAAAAAAATCCATTTTTAAAATATCCTAGTAGTGGGATGGATAGAGATAATGTAGCAGGAAAGTTAGCAGGAAGAAAATATCAAATTATATACAGGAAAAAATGAGAATAATGGTGGGCACGCTACGCTTTGCCCACCCTACCCATTAAACACATAATTGAATTAATGAATGATTAATATATTTTCCTTAAAACACTGCGTTGTCGGCGTCGCCTACACCTAGGGACGCTTATTGCATAAATACGCTAGAGCTTTTGCCTCTCCCACAAGGAGAGAGGCAAAAACCTCTAATATTTATTCAACCCATAATGACTTCCGATTACTTGATTTTGTTTAAATTTTATCGCTTCACTAGCAACATCATTAAGCATGTTAAAGCGTTGTGAATCTGCAGCTTCGCCGTTAGCCACATTGTAGTGGCAGTGCATATTATAACCTGTTGCAGCAGTTATAATTGATACCATATTGTCATAGTCTTGCGTACTCTGGGCTTTGCAATTCACAAGCAGAATACAAATAGGCACATCTCTATGTGTAGACCGGCTAATCGTAGTGTTTAATTCATTGATTTTGTTAATCGCTGTCCCCGGATTACTAGCATCAATAGATACTATGATTGCATGTGCTGCAGCATACGTCTCTGCTTGCATAAGAGTAATAGAAGGTGCTGTGATTTTTTTTAACTGCATTTGCACCGATGTATGATTTGCCATCTGCATATTCAAACAAGGTGCGCCCTGTGCTAAATTAAATGTCATACCACCACTCACTTGCCGTATTAACTCTTCAGTTTCAACAGCAGTTTCTCCAACAAGACATACAATGATCTGCTCTGATTGAATCTTCGAACAGACTGGTGACTTATAATCTGTATGCTTACTTAAAGAAGAAATAGGCTTACTGTTAGATAATAATTTCTGCCTTGTTAAGGTAATTTCCTCACATAATTTACGAATAGCGCTTAAATCACCGTCATGTAAAGCTTTAGCGGCTTTTCTTACCTTCTCATCGGATGAACTCATACAAGCTGGCGACGAAGGATCTACACTAGATCGCCCTTCTAATATAAAGGAACCCAATTTTTCTGCACCCATCAATTTATCTTGTTTACTTTTTCCTTCTACTTTAGCGTTGCCCTCGCTTTTATCCGCATCACGCTCACAGTAATAAGCTGTAAACATGGCTACTTGAACTAATTCAGAAAATATCTGTTCTTCTCGAGATATGTTTAAGCTCTTTACCCATTCTCGCAACTTTTCTGGCTGTCTGCCAATCCCAGTTAGACCCTGAGCCAATAACTTATCTACTCGCGCAGTACCGCACAAAGCAGCAAATTCATTTGGCACCATATCTTGTGGAAAAAGCTTAGCCATTTCACGTAATTGTTCCCGACTAACCACATCAACAATCGCTTTTTTAGCTTGCATAACACGAATCAATGATTGACGTTCTTCAAGTTGTAAATCAGAATAAACCGCTTTGAACATAACAAAAGAGATTGGCGACATTTCAAAAAATATATTTGGTACGATTTTTCTATCGGAAATATTGTTACAAATCACTATTGCTGTATGTGTTCTAATATCACTATAAATGCTGTCAAGACTTTTTAGTTGTCCATCACTAATAGTAGCAGGTAAATAACCAGTAGGATAATGGGCAAATTGTCTCTTAGTCTGCTCTATATTGTCAGCAATAATACGCTCTATATTGCCAACCATAATATGAAGATGTCCGCGCATTTGACCAATCCACGCTGCATTATTTACTTGCCATAGCAGGCCATCTATCGTCGTATTGAATTGATCTGCTACAGCGGATTTAAACTTGCTTTCAAGATTAGCATCGTAAAGTAATGCATAAAGTATCACTAAAGCTGTGCCAGGATCTTGTGCATCTTGCAATAATGCATTGTAAAACAATGCTCTTCTAGATTCATTTGCCTGCCCTGCTGTTGATAATAAACGTAAAGCGCCTTCAACATTTGTTTTAATCGTCTTTGTATCCAATGACATTGATGGTGCTAGTGGGGCGGATGGAAAAATTTGTGGATACGCCGACGGTTCTGAGATACCCGTAAGCTTAGGATAGAGGCCAACTGACGTTGTTGTTGGTGGTGGTGCGGATGGGGTAATCATAGCTGGAGTAGAATTATGATTATCAGGCAGCCCGATGTATGTATGATAAAGCCATTCTTGTTGCGCATAGAGAATATTGAATCGCTGAGATGCTTCAGGCAACAATAATAATATCATGGCATGAACTTGATTTTTCGTATGAAATACCTTGGTAAAAACATCTTGATTATTAAACACTTGCGCCAATAAATAGTTATCTCGCTGTGTTTGTTCTGCTACAGTCCGGGCTCGCTCAGCCCAGCCATACCATTCATCAAAAAGCGTATTATGAGTCACTCTACGTGCGTCAGTCATTATTCTTTCCTCGTTATTTTTAGTCGCCCATTATAGTACAAATAATAACCTATGTAAATAAATTTGTGCGCTATAAAATCCGAAACTGCCTTCGTTTTACATCTTTCCAAACTAGATAACTTATGCAACAATGCCGGCTATATTATTCACTTTTAGGGAAAAATCATGTCTTTTTATAATAATAAAAATGTCTTGGTGACTGGCGGCACCGGTTTAATCGGCCAACCGTTGGTCAATATGTTATTGCAACAAGGCGCAAAAGTCACGGTTGTCTCTTTGGATGATCCCTCCCGCGCCCCGCAAGGGGTGAGTTTTAAACGTGCTGATTTACGTGAATTTAGCAATTGTTTAGAGATCTGCAAAGATCAAGAAATTGTCTTTCAATTAGCTGGTGTAAAAGGCTCTCCGGCGATGACGGCAAAACGTCCAGCTAGTTTTTTTGTACCCACTATTACCTTTAGTATCAATATGATGGAAGCCGCTCGACGTGTTGGTGTCGAACGTTATTTATTCACCAGCTCAGTAGGCGTTTATTCACCTGCAGAAGTCTTTTATGAAGATGATGTCTGGAAAACCTTCCCTTCGCCTAACGATAGGTTTGCTGGTTGGGCAAAACGCATGGGTGAATTACAAGCAGAAGCCTATAAAATTGAATATAACTGGGATAAGATTTCCATTGTTAGACCAGCGAATGTGTATGGTCCTTATGATAATTTTGATCCACAAAATGCCATGGTGATTCCATCGTTAATTAAACGTGCGATGGATGGTGAAAGTCCATTGACAGTCTGGGGTGATGGCTCGCCGATTCGTGATTTTATTCATGCTAAAGATGTGGCACGCGGGATGATGCTAACGGTAGAAAAAGGCATAAATGAACCCATTAATTTGGGTTCGGGTACCGGGGTGACGATCAAGCAAATTGCAGAAATCGTTGCTGCGAACGTGCCAAACAGCTCAGTTGAGTTAGCGTGGGATGTGACGAAACCTGCTGGCGATGCGAAACGCTTGATGGATATGACCCGCGCGAATAGCTATGGATTTGTGCCGGAAGTTTCAATTGAAGCCGGTATTAAAGAGACGATTGCTTGGTATGCGAATAATCATGCACATATCAATGATCGTTACAATGCATTTACTGAAGAAATAGAAGAAGTTCATTAATACTTTCAATTATTTAAGGAAAAATTATGAAAATAACACTTTGTGTGCTTACTTTGAATGAAATCGACAGTATTAAAGTCATCATGCCGCAAGTAGATACTCAGTTATTTGATCAAGTACTCATTATTGATGGTGGTTCCAAAGATGGCACGATTGCCTGGTGTGAACAACAAGGCTACGAAGTATTTGTGCAAAAACAACGAGGATTACGTAGCGCTTATCTTGAAGCACTACCCCATATTCGCGGTGATGTCATGATTACTTTTTCACCGGATGGCAACTCGGTAGCTAGCTTACTACCTGATTTAATTAACAAATTGAAAGAAGGTTGGGACATGGTGATTGTCTCTCGTTATTTAGGTAATGCCAAAAGTGAAGATGATGGTTTAATTACCCGCTTTGGCAATTGGCTTTTCACCACGCTAATTAATATTTGTCATGGTGGTCGTTACACAGATTCCATGGTCATTTATCGCGGTTACAAAAAAGACTTATTTTACAAACTTAATTTAACCGATGAAAAAGCCTTTATTACGCCTGAAAAGTTATTTTTCACAAAAATCAGCATAGAACCGCTTTTGTCTATGCGAGCGGCACGTGCACGTCTGCGAATTACAGAAATCCCTGGTGATGAACCAAAACGTATTGCTGGCGAACGGAAATTACAAATTATTCGTTGGGGGTTGGCTTTTCTATATCAAGTCTTTGCGGAAACATTAAGAAAAAAACCCATCTTAGATGAAAAATAGGATACCCATACATGCAACGGACTTCGCTTTTTTTTTCTTATGGTTTTAACAAAAATGATTTACTAGCTTTTATGCTTATTTCTTGCATTGCTATAGCATTTGGCTATTGGTTCACTACAAATCAATTAAATGCAGTTTCGCCAGAAGCCATTTACGCTTATCCGACAACTTATTTTATTTTGACCACTTTTAAATGTTATTGCACAATTATCGCCTTTTTTACTTTCAGCTACATGCTCTTATCGCGTTTTACTCTATTAACTATACCTATTCTTTGCATTGCGGCTACTTATCTACCCCTCTTGTTAATTTATAGCCATTGTGCGCTTTATTGGATAGCCGCCTTCATTCTTGGATTACAAGGATGCTTAATTATCGCTTTTGCAAGAAAAAAAGATTATTTAACGCTCGTTCGTTATTTACCAGATATAGCCATATTCTGTACTTTTTTCCTCTTACATTTCTATTTGACATCACGATTTTCTCCATTACATTGGGATGTGGCTATGCTTGCGGGCGATGGCTATTACACTGAAGAATTACCAGTTCTCGCGCCCATTTTTAAAGGCTTTGTCTTAGCAAAACAATTCGCTTTTTCTTATATTGACCACGCACAATGGGCAGGCGTCATGAATCCTCCCATTACTTTAAGCTCATCTTTATTACAATTACTCACTTTTATCTTTGATTTGCCTAGCGCCAGTTATGAATCTTTTCATACCGTATTAGCTGCTGTGCACTTTATTATTATGATCCTTGGCTCGTTTGGATTTTATTTATTCTTGAGATACGCAGCTAAAATTCATATTTTGTTTGCTGCTTTTGGTGGTTATTTATTCTTCTTTAGTGGTGTACCCTTGCTTGGCCAAATGTTTATTGCAGATGGCGGCGTTTTACTTTCTTCTTATGCTGTTTTTCCTTATGCGTTATTATTCATTTCACTTGCATTTGAAAAATTAGATTATCGTTTTGCTTTATGGGCAGGCCTTGCACTTGCTTCGCAATTTTTCTTTTATACCCCGCACCCTGAAGGCACTATTTATTCATTTTTATTTTTTGGGCTTTTTTCTTTGGGGCTGGTCCTCTTTTCAAAAAATGCGCCGTTGAAAAAAAAGATTATCTTAGCCAGCATAGCCATCGGCAGCTTCATGCTATTGTCTGCTTATATATTTATACCGATAGTTTATGATCAATTCACTGGCAACATGTATGTATTTGCTCATACCGGCGACATTCAACCCACATCGTTAAAAGATATTGTGCTCTATATGATTGTTTTGCTAAGCTCTTTAATCATCTTAAAATTATTACCTAATCGCTATCAAAAAATAGCACCTGTTTACAAAAGCTCGATCATACTTTCTTTTTCTTTGCTTACTTTAATGCTGCTAACTTCTCAGAAAGCATTTAGTCAATTACTCGTGAATGTTTTTCATATCGGTTTACATTTTTGGTATCCCTGGCGCATAGGAATGTACCTTGCCTTATCTTCTTTTATCGTTTTCATTTTTGCCTTAGATGCCATCACAACATTCAGCACCCAGCGACTTGTTAAAAAATATACTGCTTTATCAGGAAACACACCAAATGAACAATAAGTCTCCTTTACGAACAAAAATTTTATTTTGGGTTAGTGGTTTGTGTTTTATTGGTTTATCATTATTGTTTTTACCAATACAATTTATTCAAACAAACGAATTGGCTGATAATCCGCAAGGCTGCCCCTATTACATCACTTTACAATCTATTTTGGCTAATTACCCCTTACTTGCCAGTGACAAAGCAAATAGCCAACTAATAAAAACTCGCTTATTACAATTTGAAAAAAATGTTTCTCAATCAACCAATCCTGCCGTTATTACTTATAAAAATGCTTACTTTAATGCATTAAGACAATTTAATTTAACCAGTGTTAACACTGTACAAAGCCAAACCACACTATTGACTATTGCCAAACAAACCACAAGTACAGTAGATAACTATTATCTGGATAGTCGTCTTTTTTGCATCAATCCTTTATACCAATGGAATGCGTCACATAGCCGCCGTATTTTGCGCTATAATTTAAGCAACACGCTAAACAACATGTCAAATCGTTTTTCACGTGTACTTGCTTCATTACCAGATGCGCAACAACTGGGTATATTTTCTGGTTTTTTCGTCAACAATCAAACGACAACCTTAGGTCCACAATTTATGACCGGCACGCCATTTATTACGGCTTTATATATATTGCCTAAACATAATTTCGCGCATGTGGGCAGTTATCATGCACCAGTGCCCTGGTGTGCATTTAGCGCAGTTTTTTGGATTGACCCTTTATTACGAAAAGTACTTAATATTGCAGGAATCGACACATTTATCGTTAAAAAAGCAGATCTAGACAATCGAAGCATTCCCGCAGCAACTCCTTTAACTACCACTGTTTATCCGATGTTTGAGGATAACCTACTTACTTATACTAATCAGCAATCCTACGGTATGGCATATTTAGCCAATCATATTTATTACGAAGACCCTTTAATCATTAAAAAATCTGAAAAAACGATTAAACGGTATTTCGCTAGACCCACTACACATAACCCAGCAAAATTTACTGCGACTACAGATGTTTTATATAAAAAGTTAATGTCCTTATCTAAGCAACATGACATTATTTTAGAATCCGCAACAGCAAACACTCTTCTCAACAATCCTCCGGCATCTACTACGCAAGGAAACGCGGGGCAAGTTGTTATTAAAGGCATTGTTGGTGCACTAGCTTTGTTTTCAGTTGATTGCGAACGAGAAAATTGTGTATTTGTTTTCAATGCTGCTAAAGCGCCGGGCTGGCGTGCGATTGTCAATGGCACATCAACGCCAATCGAACGAGCCAACTTTGCTTTTATGGCTACATCGGTTCCACATGGACAATCGAATGTTTGGTTTATTTACGCGCCATGGACACAATTAATCACTTACTTTTTAAGTTTACTAAGTTTAATTGGTATTTTTGTAGTGAGCAGGAGAATATAGCAGCGCTCACAATGTCTTTGGTAACACATTAACATTCAGGACATCATCATAATTGCACACGCGGCGTCGTTGATCAACAAAACCACCCACGATAACATTGGCTAGTGCAGGTTGTTCATCAACTCGCTTGACTAATGCAGTTACTGCTAGGTGTGTATCATCGGGTGCATGTGTAGCAAATTGTGAAATTAGTGCTTTGATGACTAATAACTCTTTTTCATTATTTATCCAGGTCTTACTGGCTAATTCCAATGCAAAATCATAATAGCCTAACAATAATGCTGCGCTAAATAAAACGTAAATACCACGATCACTGACTTTTTTGCGCTGTGGCGCACCAGGCAAAGGGTCTTTAAAAAAGACCGCATCGGCATAAAACGCGCGCTCTACTGTCATATGCGTTTGTTTATCTAATAGTTTACAAGAACGTCCATGTAATTTAGTAAATCCATAAAAAGAAAAACCATACTCTCTTAACATCAATTCGATTTCTGAAAAAAGCTTTTGACCCTTATACAATTCACAGAACGCTACTTCAGTCACAATGGCAACTGTACGTTCATTCAACATTCGGGTCGCACCTTGTAATATCTCGTATTCAGTACCTTGTGTATCTAATTTAATAAATTCACCCCAGGAATATTGGTTTAATTGCTGCGAAAACAATACCGTATCTAATAATTCAGTGCGCAATGATTCACGGCCAATTTCTTGCCATTTTTCCATGTTATAACGTTGAGTAAATTCAGTATTCGGCGGCAGTAAAGAATGATTGGTAGCCGCGGATAACAGTACTAATTCTGCCGCTGCTTTTTTATCCGCCAATGCCACCGGCTCCAAATGAAAAGCCGCCCAAGGTTCATAAACCGCGGGTAAACTTAATAATCGCGCGCATTCTGCTTGATCAGGCTCAAACCCTAAAACAGCAGTCAGTTTAGCTAATGGATCAACAATATCATGCGCCCCACCGCGCGCACCAACATCAATAAATCCTAACGGGGTCATTCGTAATGATTTTCCAACTGCTGAGTCTATAAATAAAGGATGATCAGCTAAGCTATTCAAACTGATCGGCATTAATAAGGTCATTACTAGGTCCTTCCTGGCTAAATGGTCAATATTGTCGCTTGTTTTTATTACATACTCAAGCTTTAACCTTAATGTGTTTTTTCTTGCAAAATAGCGAGCTTTATGTATGATAATAAAAACTTTTATACACAACAATTTCCCTATATGAAGCCATTCCCAACTCGCGTATTTATTATTGAACCCTGTTTGGGGAAAATGACCGGGCATTGGGAAAGCCATTGTCGACGCTTTTATCAAGAATTAACTCGGCGCGGATTAGAAACTACTATTTTCTGTCAAGCAGATCCGGATCCTCAGATTGTCAAAGACTTAAATGTGGTTCCTATTTTTACACATTCTGTTTTTAACTCCATGCCTGATCAACAAGCCTTTGAAAATGAATGCGATGCGCTCACAGCTGATTTATCTAAAATTAATTCTTCTACTTTTACTAGTGAAGATTTACTGATTTTCACTACCATTGTTCCATCTTTCTTAAAAGCGGCTATGTACTGGTTACAACCTATCATTCGCCCAAGTGGCCCCAAAGCAGCCTTTATTTTTATGATTAGCGCTGGCGATGTCTCGCTGCATTACCCTCGTTTTTTATATCAATTACTAAAAATATCTTCTTTTTATAACCCACTCAGAAAATATTTAATAAAAAAACTGTATTCCTGGCAAGACTCTGCACATATTAACTATTATCGATCCTTCCAATCTGCATTCAAACAAAAAAAAGCAGCGAATAGCTATTATTACTTTGGTTGTTGCGAAGAGTTCTCAATCAATTTTGAACGTATTCTTAATATCAAAGCACAAACACTACCAATGATTAATGTTTTATCTGACCGTCCCGTTCAAAAAATAAAAAGAAAAGAAATAAAAATTGGTTATTTTGGCCATGCTTCCTTGGAAAAAGGCGCGCAATTTTTACATGTCATTGTTAAGAAAATGCTAATTAAATATCCACATACTCAATTTGAACTGCACATTAATCCGAATATCCATACAGAAGAACTGTTAAAAGCATTTGATCTACCTATACCGAATGTTCGTTGCCATCACGGACACTTGGATTATCCATCTTTAGTAGCACTGATGCAGGAAGTAGATATTAATTTTTTGCCTTATACGCAAACCAAGTACGCAGCTATGCCTTCTTCAGTATTCATCGAAGCCATCTGTTCTGAAAATGTGGTGGTTATTCCCAATCACACCTGGATGGCAAGAGAAGCTGCAAACATACAAGCCGGATACGTACTTTTTGATCGCTATGATGAATTAACCATTAGCAATGCTTTAGATATCGCCATTGAAAATTATGCCACACTTAAACAAAAAACCAAAAAAGCAAAAAATACTTTTCTAGAGAAAAATAATTTAATCAAATTTATGGATAGAATTTTACAAACAATGAACACTTGAAAATACAAAATTCGCATTTTCAAGTGTAATAGGAATATATTCATGCTTATCAATAGAGGTTACCTTTTATTCAATTATCAGGCTTTTTTTATTATATCAATAATCGCGCTCGTATTTGGTTACTGGTTCGCAACCAATCAGTTACATGCTATCTCAGATCAAGCATTTTCTTCCTATCCAACAGAATACTTTCTACTTACCATCATCAAATGTTATTTTACCATCATCGCTTTTTATTTATTTGCATTGATCATTACATGTTATTTTTCTGTAAAGAAAATTGCCCCTCTGGCCATTGCAGCCTCATTTAGTCCGTTGATTTTAGTATATGCTCACCTGCCGCTTTATTGGATCGCTTTTTCAATTATCTCATTACAAGCTTGTTTACTTATTTATCATGCGAAAAAACCAAATATTTCATGGTTAAAAAGTAATTGTTTAGTAGATAGCATTGTTTTCTGTATATTATTGATTACACATTTTTTTCTAACGACAGCTTACTCACCATTGCATTGGGATAATGCGATGCTGGTTAATCATGGCTCCATTAGCGAAGAAATCATTGCGGTTACGCCCATGTTCAAAGGATTTGTATTGGCAAAACTCTTTTCCTTTTCTAGCTTTGACCATTCCTTATGGGGAGGAATTTTAAACCCGCCTATCACACTAAGTTCTCCTTATTTAATGTTAGTAAGTTTTATTTTTGATCTTCCTAGCGTTGATGTAGCTTCTTTTCATGCACTCCATTTATTCACGTTATTTACGTTAATCGTGGGGGGTTCATTTGGTTTATATTTATTTTTAAAATACGCGGCAAAAGTACATACGATTTTTGCTTTAGTCGGTGGTCTTTTATTTTTCTTTAGCGCTGCCCCTTATAATTCCCTCATCATGGGCGGGGATGCCGGCATTTTCTTATCTTCTTATGCAGTTTGTCCTTATGCAATGCTGATGATAGCGTTAGCATTTAAAAAAAATAATATTACTCTAGCTTGCTGGGCGGGCGCTGCGCTTGCCGCGCAATTCTTTTTTTTAGCACCCCATCCAGAAGGGGTGATTTATGCGTTATTTTTTTATGGTTTGTTTGTTTTAGGATTGGGTTTGTTTTCAACCGCATTAACTTTTAAAAGAAGAGTGTGGCTCATTACAATCTCATTCATTGCTTTTTTTGCCCTTTCTGCATTTACGATCGTACCGATTTTATATGATCAGCTGAGTGGAAATATGCGTGTTTTCGCTCATGCCGATGTGATAACAACGCCATCAGGTATCTTTGCCGACTATAATAATATTTTGCTGTTATTTATCCCCCTTTCATTATTAGTATTTTTGAAAAGAAACGCTAAGAAACAACGACCGTTATTTCTTAGCGTCTTATTTTTAACGCTGTCTTTTTGGTTGTTTACTTTTTTGACAACATGCGAAGGATTCAATGCATGGCTATTAAAAATATTACACGTCGGCCTACATATATGGCTGCCGCATCGCATAGGTATCTTCTTTTGCTTACCTATTTTTATTATTGCATTAATGACACTAAATCAATTAACAGAAAGTTTTTCACCGCTCTTTAAAAAATTCGATCGGTTATTTTACTATGGATTGACTATTTCACTGGTTGCTGTTGTGGGTATGCTCTTTCCGCTAGAACGAATTCCAGCGAATCCACGCCAAAACAATCTGCAGGATTGTCAATATTATCTCAGCCTACAATCCATATTAAGCAACTACCCAGGTTTAGCAAGCGATAAAGCTAATATTAATCTTATCAAGCGTCGGCTTGTTACCTTTGAGAATGATGTCCATTCTTCCAGTCAACCAGCCTTGGCTAAGGTGTATCAAACCCAATATGCTAATACATTAAAAAAATTTAACATTAATAGCATTTCTTCGGTACAATCAACACCACTCATTTTGGCTATTGCAAAAAACAGCTACAAAACCATCGATAATTACTATTTAGACGATAAGCTATTTTGCATTAACCCTTTATATCACTGGGAGCCAACGCATCAACGTCGTATTCTCCGTCACAATTTAATGGGTTTATACACTGAATTGCCCGATCATTTTCAAAGAATTTTAAGCGCAGCCCAAGCAGAATGGACCATAGGGCCTGCGCCAGGCTTATTGCCGATCAATCAAACCACCACTATGGACACGCGCTTTATGACCGGCTTGCCGCTGTTAACAGCTTTGTATGTATTGCCTAAATTTAATTTTAACAACGCGGGTTCTTATGATAGCGCCGCCCCTTGGAATTACTTGCGTGCCAATTTCATACTGGATCCGACCATTAGAAAAGTCTTGGATATAAGTGGAATAGATATTTTTACTGTATCAACAGCGGAGTTAGGCAATAATACCATCCCTCATACTGTTCCCTTAAAAGGAGAAGTTCATCCTGTTTTCCAAGAAGCATTAAAATCTTTCATCAATACTCAATCTTATGGCCTGGCCTATTTAGCAGAGGAAATTTTTTATGCGCACCCTGCTACCATTCACAGTCATGAAAAAGTAATTAAACGTTATTTTAAGCGTCATAAAAATATATCTGAATTTCAGCGGGTCACCAACGAATTATATGAAAAAATGATGACCTTAGATAAAAAATTTGCTATCTATTTAGAATCAAAAAATCAGCCACTTTCCTCTGGGATGTCAGAAAAAAACCAACAGGCCGCTGGCTGGGTAGATAAAAAAGGCATGGTAGGAGAGCGGGCTTTCTTTGTGACACATTGCCAGCGAGAAAATTGTACATTTGTCTTTAATTTTGCATATGCACCTGGTTGGCATGCGTTGGTTAATGATAAAACTTCTAAAATCCAACGCGCGAATTTTGCGTTTCTGTCGACAGAGGTACCCACTGGTCAAGCAACGGTTTGGTTTATCTACGAACCATTCTACCGATTAATCAGTTATTTTATAAGTATTCTGACGTTAGGTGGGATAGCGTTTATTTCTTATAAAAAGTTATCATAATGTAATCGGTATGCGCTGCGCCGAATTGCCACTACGAAATGCAGTGCCCTCGCGTATATATAAATTTAATAAAGCATAACGCGATTGATCACTTTGATTCGTATTAGAACCATGCACTAGATGCGCATGAATAAATAAAGCGCTGCCTTTTTGCAAAGTTAAATGAACGGGTCGGTATGCCTCTGGCACGACGGTTTCTTCATTATTGGCGTTGCGATCTTGTCCAGGATCTAATTCTAAATCTAACTTTCTGACTGGTAAATCACCTTCTTTATGCGACCCAGGATAAATAATCATACCGCCATTACCTGGAAAAGTATCTACTAAAGCGACCCAAATTGAAACGAATTGATTATGCTCCGCTTGTACATAAAAATTATCTTGATGCAGCGAAAAACCACGGGTGCCTGGTTTACAATAAAAAAATTGCGTTTGGATACCTGCCGGTGTGCCGCCAACTAATTTTTCCATGACATTAACTACCTTTGCATTTTTCATTGCCTCTAAAAAAACTGGATTCTCTTTGTGCGGCATTAAAACTGGCTTAAAATTTTTTACCTGTGCTGCTGGAAGCGTATAAGCTTGTTCAATTAGAAAATCACAATAGGCTAAATCAAATAAATTTTTTTCCACATGAAAACCCAATTCCTGATATTGCTGTAGCGCCATTTCTGGATGCACAGAAAAGGAGTAATTACCTTGCAATGCTTGTTCAATATTCATTATGCATTCCTTTTTCTCGTTTAAAAATTTTATTCATGCCTAATCTGATAAATTTTTTTATGCCTATGTATTTAGCAGCAATGCGCAGCTTGTAACAATAATTACCAATACTATTTTTTTTTTCTACTTGGATTAAACCCGCTGTTGCATTAAAGTCACCATGACTTTGTTGTGAAAAAAACATAAAGGTTCTTTTAAAAGCATGAATATAACCATATTGCTTAATATTCATTTTAAGTTTATTAAAATAATACTGTCTTTTATAGGTGTTAAATCGAATGAATTGCATGCTATACCTCAGCATTTTAAAGGGTAAACTTAAATATCTCCATAAAGACATCAAAAAACTTTCCATAGGATTAAACTGAGCAGTCTTGTTAGCAGGAGCTGCTAGCACACCTCGGAAT
>DATAXC010000235.1:0-9905 GCA_036266895.1 Gammaproteobacteria bacterium | reverse complement strand
TTTCATTCTACTTTATCAAAAAGCAATCTCAATCCTACAAAAAATAATCCGCCTACGGCAATTTCAGCAGGTTTAATGATAACTAATTACATAAACAAAAAAGAAAATAAACTTGAGGAACTAAATATAATTATTAACAACTCAGGACATTTTGTTGGTAATCTTCCAAGTTTACACCTGTTAATAAATCAACTAAAATTTTCTGGTGTATGCCCTAAATATATCCTAATGAATATCCGTGGGTGGCCGCCAAGAGCACATTATCTTTCGCAAGAAGACCAATGTTATTTTGATCAAATGCAACGAATATATTTACAAGGCTTTTTAGTTGATACAGATCGCCTATTAAATAAGTTTGACAATATAGAAAATATTGAATCATGGGGCTTAGAACAATTAATTGAAACTAAACTTAGAGATGATTTTCAAAAGGCAATTGATAAAACCAACATTGAGCCACATTTTTTAGAAGAAAAAATCAAATTATTTCGTCAAGATAGAAAATCCCTCCCAACCACAGAAGAAGATATTCATAATTTCACATTTCGCCTTAAATTACTTTTATTTGTTATTCAAGTTAAAAAAGGTGATATTAAATTAATAGGCCAATTGAAAGAATATACTGAATTAACACACCAGGGGATACTGCCTTTTTGTACAGATGAGGAATTTTTACGTTTAAAAATAAATGCCATTAATGAGCTAGCCAAACAAGATTCATATTTGCTGGGTTTCAATAAGCAACAAACTCAGCAATTTGGCTATCAACCAGAAGGGCTTCAACTAACTTGGTAAAATCTCCCTAGCTCTTAAATTCAATTGAAATGGTAACTGATGGTGGTATACCAATATTAATATCAAAACCAACTATTCTGATATAGGGGTTATTTTCATATTTCATTTTTAACGCTCGCATTTTGTTAATTATTATTTCGTATACATCTTGAGTTTGTTCTTTAGGAATTCCCTTGGGCGGTCGCTTTTCTTGCCCCGTTTGATCCATCGATGCAACTACACCACTTTGAAAAACAATAGGTATTTTTAGAACAAAACCAGAACTGGATTGTTGGACTTGCACCTTATTAGACGCTAATTGGGTTTCATTTTGCTGAGCTTGATAAGCATTAACGATCTGCTGATTTATTAGTGCTAACTCAGCAGAGATGTCTTTTACAGAGTTTTGTAATTCATTATTCTGTGCTACCGCAGGAGCTAAAACCACCATCAATAAACATAAAATAAGCATCATCCTTTTCATAATTCCATCCTATTTATAGGCTACTATGCCCTTTTATCCACACCTTTCATAACTCAGTTATGTAGCATTAAGAAAAAGTAAATTCCTCTTTTTCATTATTCTACATAGTTTCTACATGGCAATTTTTTATTTTGGCCGCTTCCATCTAACTCATTGTTTCTACTACTGCCGACGACGAGAGTCGAACTCATGACCTACTGATTACGAATATTTTGGTCGTAGGTTTTATTAAGTTCTAGCAAGTTCTCGGGGGTCCTTAATTATTTGATTTATAGCACATTTCAAAGTTTAGGAACTTCTATACAGTACCATAGAACGCCCTATTTTTCTATGTTTTTCCTGGCACGATTACACCAGAATTACACAGGGTTTTGGCTTAAATTTAAACAGCATAAATAGAGCGCACCTAGAATTCACTTAATCACTTGATATTTAAAATCTTTTAGTTAAATTTGACCCGTATGGTTGTGAAAGGTAACGAAAAGTGTTACCTTATAAAACCATAAGGGATACTCTATGCATATAAGTGATTTTTTAACCCAATTAATTGCAAAAGGTTCTTGCACCTTTACTTTCTCTCAAGCTAAAGAAGCTTTAGGAGCATCAAATATTGCTACCAAAGCAGCCATAAGACGGCTAAAACAAAAGGGCCAATTAGCCAGTCCCCTAAAAAGTTTTTATGTGATAGTACCGCCACAATATAGAATTTTAGGATGCCGACCTGCCGATCAGTTTATTCACGATTTAATGCAATTTATTGATACACCTTATTATGTTGGTTTATTAAGTGCCGCACAATACTACGGTGCAGCACATCATCGTCCACAACAGCTACAGGTAATCACTAATCAAAAGAGACCAGCTATTCTTTGTGGACGTATTAAAATTGTTTTTGTCACCAAAAAAAACATACAACGCATTCCAACTAAAAATTTCAACACTTCTCAAGGTATTATAGTAGTCTCTAGCCCTGAAGCTACAGCAATGGATATGGTAACTTATCCTAATCGTTGCGCTGGTCTTGATAATGTGTTAATTGTACTAAATGACTTAGTAAAAAAACTAGATGCTGATAAATTACTTGAATTAACCATTAACAGCGCAGAAGCCACCTGGATACAACGTTTAGGATATTTACTAGATTTAATTAAAGCAAATAATTTGTCTGATATACTACTTAACTCTCTCAAACACCGCCGTATACGTACCCGCTTATTAACCCCTCCCATCAAAATATCGCCGGTACTTGAGAAATTAGCTAGTAAATTAGGCAAAACAAAGCCGCAAAAAATGGCTAGAAATAATAAGTGGAAACTAATTATTAACAAAAAATTGGAACTAGAAATATGATTGCAAATGCATACTTAGATGAATGGCAACAAGTTGTACCTTGGTCAAATATAAAAATGATTGAACAAGACCTAATCATTAGTCGCTTGTTAGTGGAGTTATTCAATCATCCTAAGATTTCAGAATCACTCGCTTTTCGTGGTGGTACAGCAATATATAAATTATTTTCACCTTCTCCTATCCGTTACTCGGAAGACATTGATCTTGTTCAAATTAAGTCTGAGCCGATTGGGGAAACTATAACAGCAATTAGAAGCATTGTTGACCCTCTTTTAGGTGAACCCGAAAGGAAACGTAGTAAAAAAACCTTTACTTTAACCTATGATATTTTGGCAGAGGGCACCACCGAACTACAGAAATTAAAAATAGAAATAAATACCCGTGAACATTTTTCTGTTTTCGGATTACAGCAAAAAGATTTTTCTGTAAAATCGCAATGGTTTTCAGGTTCATCCAAAATATTAAGCTATGAATTTGACGAGCTTCTTGGTACGAAAATACGCGCTTTCTACCAGCGTGATAAAGGACGTGATTTATTTGATCTCTGGTTTGCCTTACAACAAGAACATTTTGATGCTAAAAAAGCGGTTACTGCTTTTATTGAATATACCAAAAAAGAAAATAAAAATATTACCCGTGCTATGTTTGAAATGAATTTTTCTGAAAAGCTAAATGCTGGTTCTTTTAGCCAAGATATTAGTCCACTACTAGCGCCAGGTATAAAATGGGATTTCGAAAAAGCAACAGTAGAGGTTTTTGAGAAAATTATTCCGTTATTACCAGGGAAAAAATGGAAAAGTTAAGTTATAAAATAAAGAAGGAATAACATGTTAAAAATTTGGGGACGGCGTAATATGCAGAAAGTCATGCAGCTAGTAGGCGAGCTCGCTATTCCTCATGAACTGACACTGATGAGGAAATCAAAAAACCCTATTGGTTAAGCATTATGTAATTTGTTTTTAAGCACATTTATCAAAGGGACATACTTCCCTATCTACAAAGCGTTATGTTCTGACATATCATTGTCTAATTGTTGGAATCATGTTGATATTCTGGTTATAATTATTTTGGATTAATTCCTTTTTACTTATTAATAAGTCTCTTGGTTCCGAAGAATTTAATTTTATCTTAAGTTTCTCCAATTCCTCAGCGGCAAATCTTTTACTTTTCTCGGCTATAATCAATATATTATTATTCATTTCTATAGATTGTTCATTATTAGTAGAAAAAATATCATTATTAATAGCCGCGGTTAACTTTTCCACTGCCATCTCTTTAGGTTCTTTTTCTATTGAAGACACAATGGATTCTGCTAATTTATTTTTAAGTTCCTTCCATTCATTAACACATAATTGTATAGCATCTGCTACATCAGAACACCATTTGTTCATCAGGTAATTATGGTTATTTTCTATGTAGAGGAAGAAAAGTGAAAAATGTTTTTTACAAGAATTTAAAAAATTAACAAAATCTTCTATTGTATGATAAGTTGGTATTGCAGGTATTGCATTTACATCTGTAGTGGAAGTTGTGTGCTCATCAAATGAAGCTTCAAAGTATAGCAAATCGGCGAGTCCTTTCCCTGCACCAGCAAGATTTGTATCTTTAAAAAGGCATTTTGTAAAGCGCATTTTAATTAAATTAGCTCCGGTAAAATCAGCATGACTAAAATCACACTCGTAAAACCTGAGATAAGGATTTGTAAAGAGATAAGGATGTATGAAGTAAGTGTCACTATTATCAAACTTGAAATTGTAAAAATTACTATGATGGAAATAACACCTAACAAATTGCAGTTTCGAAAAATCCGCTTCTGAAAGATTAGTCAATGAGAAATTAAGGTCATTACAATAATCAACAACCGTCTCATATGATGAGTTCCTTACCAATTGTGTTAATTTAATACCACTAAGATTAAGAAAAACCAACTTTTGCTTGGCTCGCTCATTTAATCTTTCTTTTATTTTTTCCCATTTTTCTTTCGGATCAATAGTTGGATCAATAGCAAGTAAGGCAATTTTAAGATTATTTAAATAATCGTATGTTGTAGGGTTATTCTTTATTTCCTCTTCTTCCTGCAAATAATTAATAGCTTCTTCTAGACGTTTTGGATGAATACTATAAATGTTATTTGTTGTTAACGCATAGCATGCAGTTTCATGATGGCTCGTTAATAAATTATTATCATTTTTTCTGCATAAATCTTTATAATTACTGCTATTCCTATAATCAGAAAGAAATGTCATGACTTTTTCAGGGTCGATAGTATGAAGTTTGAGAAATACTGTTTTAGGATCAAGTGTGCTAGCAATTCTTTCCCAATCTTTGCAAACCTGTTTAACTTGATAAAAATCTATAGGTCTAAAAAAAGAAAAGATATGTAAGGTTAATTCTTCAGGCAGTAAGAACGAATTTTTCATACATTACTCCCGTTTTTTATAATCTGAATTATTATAGTATAAAGTAAAATGAGATTATAACGCAATTATTATAGTAAAATAAAGAGCCAGGATCAATACTAAAGGATCACAACTAGTTACTAAATGTAACGAAAGTGTTACATTTTGCGAGCGGTCGTGCCATAGAATGCAATGCTTACTTTATAGGATTATTTTCATGCAGAAAAAATATAACCTTGCCTTAATACCTACAAAAAATAGTGCGGCGGTTATTGCCTTAGCACAAAAACTTTCTGTTATTTCAGATAAGTATTTACTTGGAGAAAGGTCTTTCCCACATGTGACTTTATACCAATTTGAAATGGAAGAAAAAGAAATTAGTTCGATATGGGAAAAAATTCGCAATATATGGAATGAAAAATCTATCCAATTTACATTTAACGAGTTCAGTTGTTTAACTTTTGATAATAAAATTCATTGGGTATCATTATTACCAGATAATAAAGATATTTATATATAAAATGCATAACACTATTGCCATTGTTCTCGAGTTATCTAGTAAAAAAATATTTGACCCCCATATGACTTTAATTAATACATTAAACCAAAATTACAAACAAGAAGTGGCTCAGCTATCGCGCTTTTATATACCAATAACAGACCTTTTCGTACTTGCTTTAGGAATATCAGATGATATTGGACAATTTATTGAAATAAAATTAACGTTGCGTGACTAAATAAAAACGTTACCTTTTATTAAAGGGGAAGATATGCCGACAAAAACCATATATGTCAATTTTAAAAAACTTCTGGATGCTGGCAAAAAGGAAGCATCATTAGTATTACGGATTATGTGTGCGTGTAATGATATAGCAACAGCAAATTATCATTTAAGTAAAGCAATGGAAGATGATTTAAAACCTTCTCAAGAGCATATACATTCTGGAAACATAACATATTTCATTAAATTACACCGGGCATCTAAAAGAAGCGCTTAGTCTCATTGAAGAATTAGCAAAAGAATTAGAAAAAAACAAAACATTACAATCTGTCTATGAAAAATGTTTGCTTGAAAATAAAAATGATTTTCTAAAATTAAAAGAATGTTTAAAGGCGGAAGAAAACATACAGAATTTATAGAAAATGTACACCATTTAAGAAATAAAGTTACCTTTCATTATAGCGAAAATAGACTATTTGAAAAAGCGATTAGCTATAGAGCTCATAGAAAAAATGGAAAAAATTCTTCTATAACCATCAGCAATGATATTAGATATAGAAGATTCAATATTGCTGATGAAATAATAGATATTACTGTATGCCATCTTCTTTGGAAAATAACAGATGATAGCAAGTTAGAGGAAGAAACAGATAGGCGGGCACAATTCTGCTTTGAACTGTGTAAGGCATTTTTAAATTTTTGCGGGGAATTTTCTTTTAGATATATAAAAGAAAATGCTTTGAAATAATTAAATTACCTTTTTTGATAACCGTGTCAGGCAAAACACGAAATGCGTAAAGGGCATCAAGCTAGTGATATTTTATTTATACCATCCACGTAAAAGGGAGCCAAGCAGTTTTAAGTAAACGAATGATTAAGAATGGATAGCTTTTCTATTTAATTCTAAATTTTTCTGCTAACTGCTAGCGTAAAATAAACGTTTGTAATATCTGGCCTAAAATGGCCTAATTCTTGGCTGACAATACCAAGCGCTGCAGCGTAAATTAATCCTTGTTGTTGTAATTCATCCATGCGATTTTGTGCATAACTATGGCGTAAACCATGCGCGCCATGCGACCAGCCTAATACGCGGTTGCTAGCAGCAGAAAAACTGTTTGACCAGCCTTTGCCACCGCCGATCTGGTAATGTTGGGTGTAGTTAATTGTCCTATCTTTTACAATGATAGATTGTGCTAAGCGGCACTTTTCTAATTGTTGTGCCAATTCAATTAGAAGAAGTTATTTTTGTTGCAGACCGTGGTTTACTAAGTGAAGAAAATTTACGGGTACTTGAACAACATAAATTTAAATATATTGTAGGAGCGAGAATAAAAAGTGTTAGTAAAAAATTACAAGAAGTTATTTTAAACGAGAAGAACTATAAATCCATTGATATAAAATGGAACGCTAATAAAAAGAAAAAAGAAAAGCCTATACAGCGCATAGCTGTTTTTGATGAAAAGGGACGTCGACTTATTGTTCATTATCACAGTGAGAGAGCCAAGAAAGATGAACATGATCGTAGTAAATCAATTGAAAAATTATATAAAAAATTATCAAAAAGTAAAGATCCAAAAGTAATGCTAAATAATTATGGATACAAAAAATATATTGAAATAAAAGGTAAAGCGAAGTTAGAAATCAATGAAGAAAAAATTAAAGAATCAACACAATGGGATGGATTATTAGGCATTATCACCAACGCTACTGATAGCACAGCGGAAACATTGCTCGCTCATTATCGTGGGCTTTGGCAAATTGAGGAAAGTTTCAGAATTAATAAGCATGACTTAAAAATGCGCCCTATTTATCATTGGACTCCTCATCGAGTAAAAGCACATATTGCTATTTCATTTATGGCTTTTGTTTGTGTGCGATATCTAGAATACCGTTTATCTGTTCAATCACAAAAAATTTCTCCTGAAGCAATAAGACAATCTCTCATGCAAGTCCATGGAACTGTCATTAAAGATACTAAATCTAAAAAATATTTTTTGTTACCATCAAAAATCAATTCTATTGCGAAGGAAGCGTATCGAATATTTCGCGTTACTGTTCCACGTAAAATGGTAGCAGTCAAAATGTAGTGCCTGAATCAACAAGGCTGATTGAATAAATTCAAAGACTTATCGTGAATACCCCTCAAAGTCAGGAGTCAATAAGTCAAGCATGACCCCGTTTCTCTGAAAAATGTACAATCTGTATGTAAATCGAACTATTGCAAAATTTGCAACGGTTCAATTTCAATAGAAGAACCTAATCAATCTTTAAAAATATCCACATACTGACGATAAATATAAGATTGCCCGTATGTTTTATTTTCATCTTTAGACTGCAAAATATCTAAATCAATAAATCGCTTAATGGCCTTATGAGCACCTTGACGTGTAAACCCAGTCCACTCTTGCACTTTATTAACATTAATAACAGGTAACTTAAATAACTGAAATAAAATTTCAATCGCACTTTTTGCTTCTGTTTTACCTAATGACTGAATTTTTTTCATATCCTGATCGCGTAAGATTGTTATTTTTTTCGCGACTTCTATCGCTTCCATTGAAGTATCAATCACTCCATCCAAGAAAAAATCAATCCAATGATCAATCTTACCATCATGGTACCCATTGATACGCTCATAATACATTTTCTGATGCTTCTTGAAATAAGAAGATAAAAACAAAACTGGACGATCTAATAATTTTTCCAGCCATAAGAATAATGTAATTAACATACGACCAGTACGGCCATTACCATCTAAAAATGGATGAATTGTTTCAAATTGCGCGTGAATAAGACCCGCTTTTACCACCGGTAAAATATCATCGGCTTGATGAAAAAATTTCTCTAAATCACTCATAGCTCTTTGCATTTCGTGCACAGGTGGAGGGACAAACAATGCATTACTAGGTGATGTACCACCAATCCAATTTTGGGATTTACGAAAATTACCTGGATCGGAAAAATGACTCGCGCGAGCATCTTCCATTAATTCTTTATGAACTTCTTCAATCAATCGCAAGCATAATGGGAAATCTTTTAAACGATTAAGCCCATAATTCAATGCCTGAATATAATGTAAAATATCATCTACATCCCCTGGTAAGTTTTCTGATGTTTTAGAGGTTGCTTCTATAGCATCAACCATAGTTGCTTTTGTCCCCTCAATCTGACTAGAGGAGGCAGCATCTTTGCAAATATACATAAACAGAAAAAAATCTACGTCTGGCAATAGTTGCGTAACACCATCCAACTTTCCTAATGACAACGTGGCATGACTTGCCTTTTGGATTAGCTTCTTTGGAAAATCAAACCCTGCATGTGGCGGAAAAGGCTCTGGAATAAATGCCTTATACCCTTGGGGCTGCTTTAAAAAGTGACCTATTTTCATTTTGAAAAACCGTTTACATTTCTGGTAAGATGTAAACATTTTCACATAAATCGTTTACATTGAAAAGGGGTATGTAAACATATTTTATAGGGTAACAAAAGGAATTGATGAAATTTAATGATTTCAACATATTGATTTTAATGAATAATATAGCCATATTGTCGAAAAAATGGTGAAAAATCGACATATTTTGGCTATATGTCGATTTGATCGACATGTTCATTAAATGATCAGGTATTTGAAATGATATAAAGAGCGCCTAACGAATAGATGCCTGTAGTTACAAATTACGCAGCAGTCTGCTGCGTAATTAGGATTGACCGATGCAGCGAATTGTATAGAAAGGAAAATATTAAATGAGACCTAAAAAGATAACCTATATTGGCAAGGAAACATTAAAAGAGCTTCTTCCCAAATTTGAAAAATACAAAGAAATAGAATCTTCTTATATTCAAAGCCTACATCAACCAAAGAAATTAAAGCACTCAGAATTTTTGACAAAAAAGGGGTCAAGGGGTCATGCTTGACTTGTTGACTCTCAAAATATCAACAAGTCAAGCATGACCCCGTTTTCTTCTCTCCTTATATTCCTTGCGCCTTTTCTTTTTTTGCTTTCCTTTTATTAAATACAAATATGCCGTTATCGTATGTATCCGCTAATTTAACCGCCCACTATTAACTTTCTATAATTTCCTTATACTCCATTTTTTAACTGATGGAGAATTAAATGAAAAATCTGTCTGCAAAAAGCGCATCTCTTGATATGGAAAGATGGCGCGATATTATCGA
>DATAXC010000293.1:0-3742 GCA_036266895.1 Gammaproteobacteria bacterium | reverse complement strand
GCCCAGTACAATAGGAGATTACATCATGGAAAAACATAAACTTGGCCAGCAAGGTTTAATCGTTCCAGCATTAGGTTTGGGTTGTATGGGGATGTCTTGGGCTTATGGTCAGCCGAATGAAGCTGAATCCATTTAGGTTTTACAACGTGCGCTGGAATTAGGTATCAATTTTTGGGATACCGCAGAATTATACGGCCCATTTACTAATGAAGAATTAATTGGTCGCGCACTAAAAAAACAAGCACGTGAAAAAGTTATTTTTATTTTTTTAAGATTCTTTTAAAACTATTTATAAGATTACTTACAGCACTATCTGAAATAGCCTCTGGTAATCGTTTAAGTCTTTGTTCGGTCATCTTATAAAATTTATCTTCACAATCATTTGCTGTTTTTAGCACAGCATTCATTTCTGTATAAGGCACAGTAATATGCAATACCGGTACGGTAAATTTGGTATTTTTAGTTACTGGTTCTTCTACTGTTTTTGCCTTATTTTTATATGTTGTTGAAAGCTGGTCGAACAATCCTTCCTCTCTAGCCTTGGCTGTAGCATGGATCTTTATTGTTATTTGATTCGTTTCCAAATTTCTAATTAAATCATATTGTGTTATCTTTCGATATTGCGACCAACTTTCAGGCGTAAGTGTTGTTTTTGCTTCAATAACTTTACCCTTTTCAAGATGGCCTTCAACTTGACTTGCAGTCCATTTTTGAAACGGATTTTCACTTTCGAGTCGTTGCATTGTTCATTATCCTCAAGGTTTTATTTGTTGTGAAAAAATTTCCATTGAAAATGCAAAATTCGCATTTTCAAGTGTAATGAGTATATTATAACATATGCGTATTATTGCCTCTAACAAAAGGATTTTTAAACTAAATTAATATTAATCAATAAGTTAATTTACAGCAAATAACTGGCCGTCATTATATAATTATAATTGCTTACGAAATAATTGCCGTCCCAGTAAAAGGCAATGCAGCGACATAATTACCAGCATGATCACTCTCTAGCAAAAATCTATCACTGACAACCGTCCTGCTATTTTCCTTTTGGAAATGATACGAAGCACACCTTTTTCCAGGCCCAGCTAAGCGTTTGATCATATCACCATCAATTTCTAAACGATCGCCAGTACGTAGGCGTTCACTTGGATTATTTTGAATAACATATTCATTAACGCATAAACCATTTTCTAATACACCAACTTTTAACCATAAATAGACTAAAGCAGATTCATTGTTAGCAGTGACGATGATAGTTTCGTGAATCGTTTTAGCCCATACCGTATTTGACAAGATGACGCTTATAAAAATAAATAGGCTAATTTTGCGCATAGATTTTCCTTTAATTGGAATAAATAATGTTATTAAAAATTGATAAAAATGAGGGAGGGAAGAGGTTAAAAGTACATGCAGAGAACTGCTAGATGAGTAGTTCCAGCATTATAGCAAAAAAATTTTAAATGTAAATAATAATTTTAAATTTTTGCAGCCATTGTAGAAGCCATCGTTGCTTGATTTTGTTTACTAGCAAAATCAAGATGTGCTTTCAATTTTTTGATAACAAATCCATCAATATTATTTTCTGTACTTGATGCATTGATAGATAATTCATCAATTATATGAGTATATGTATCTAATAATGCTGGCGTTGAAAATTTTTTCTCTTTGTTGTTAGAAGTGCTTTTTTTATCCATTATTATTTGTTGATGCAACTTTCCGATTTTCTCTTGCACTATTTGAGAAATTCCAGAATAAACTTTTGCATGCTTAGTGGCTATCCTACATACCTCTAATAAAATAGCTAATTGTTCTTCATGAAGATCTGTATTATTACCAGCGAAATTTTCTTTATTAATCCGTTCTCTTACTCTAGACCACATGCTATGAGGACTTAAAAATTTATTGGTAATGATTTTTATCGTGGGTTGAATGCCTGTACTTATTACAAAAATATCAGCTACTTCTTGCATCAATTTGTTTATCTGTGTTTCATCTGACACCGCCCAGCGAAAACGCCCGGACTTATTATTACAAGTCATTTCTGTTATTTTTTCACCAGTGGCGGTTGTTTTTTCGCTATACAATAATTCCCCAGCAATATAAGCTTTTTTCTTTCCTGATAGGGTAGGATGACCAAGCAATATAGCATTCTGTTCTAGCTCTGGCGAATAAGTTTGCGCGGCTGTTTTTATCGCATTTAAGTATTTTAGAATATCCTCTGGTTTCCCATGAAATGCTGCTGGATAATCCCAAGGCTTTTCAATGCCAATGAGCAGTTGTCTATCTTCGGTATAAACCCATACATAAGGTACGTTTTCAACCGGAGAAAAATCGCCTTTTTTTTCCACGACAGTATAAGCAGGATTAAAAATGCTTTCTTCATGCGGTTTGATCGAAGCTGGAGCAATCGGTTGAAGCTCTTCAAAAGAGGGATGATCTTTTATTGGGTTACGTTCTGGCATATATTAACCTGCTAGTATATTTGACAATAAAAAACCACTTTTATTGCTTTCAATATGATCATAATAGGAATTAATGCTGCTAATAATAACATAGCAAGATTAAGAGACACTTAAGTGGAGGGGAAATAACGTTCTAAATCTTTGCACAGGACAAACTACCATGGCCTAATCGTGAACGTGCGTGTTAGGTATCCCCACGAATTTAGTTAGTAGTATGTTGAAGGGTTAGAAAAGCCAAGACATCGCATACGCAGAGAAGAAGATGCAGGTAGCCTGCCAGACGGAACCGCTCCTGCGACCCCGCAACGCGTGCGTGCTACAGTTTGCTAGTTAAACCCGACGCCCCTGCAGAATGAGGAAGAATAATGAGTAATCAGCCGATTTTAACTGAGTACGTTAAGCGTAATCGCGCCGCTTGGGACAACATGGCACCTGAATACACAGCAGCCGGTAGACGTTGCTGGCAAGAAGAACCCGCTTGGGGTATTTGGCAGATTCCAGAGACAGAAATTAACTTACTACCCGACGTTGCCGACCGCGACGTGATCGAATTAGGCTGCGGTACTGCTTATATATCGGCCTGGCTAGCGCGTCGTGGTGCTCGCGTTACGGGTATTGATAACTCTTCTGAACAATTAAAATTTGCCCGTGAATTACAAAATGAATTCAATCTTTCGTTTCCACTAATTCATGGTGACGCTTCACAAGTGCCTTTACCAGATGCCAGCTTCGACTTAGCGATTAGCGAATATGGCGCTAGTATTTGGTGTGACCCATATCATTGGATTCCGGAAGCGGCTCGGCTGTTGCGTCCTGGTGGACAACTTATATTCTTAGTTAACGGTACGCTGCTAATGCTTTGCGTACCAGAAACCGATAATATGCCGGCTAAAAATGCGTTATTACGTGATTATTTTGGCATGCATCGCTTTGAATTTCCTGATACCACCGCTGTTGAGTTTCATTTAGGCTATGGTGACTGGATTCGATTATTACGTGCAAATGGGTTTGAAATTGAAAATTTAATCGAATTAAAACCACCAGCAACAGCCACTACCAATACGCATTTGTGACACCCGAGTGGGCACAACACTGGCCTGCTGAAGAGGTCTGGGTGGTGAGGAAGAGTAGGTAATGACTAGCTTATTTTACAAATAAATTAAGCGCTCACCATCTCCTGCATCTGTTTTAATTGCCCCTCTAATTGCGCTTTTTCTTGCGCCAATATCCATTTCTCTTGACCCAGCAATTTATTCTGTGCAGCCAGATCATCCATT
>DATAXC010000246.1:0-9130 GCA_036266895.1 Gammaproteobacteria bacterium | reverse complement strand
CGTTCACGAGTAACAAACTTTTCCTTATGTGATAGAAGAGCGATCGTACATGTAACTTTATTCCTTGGTTATTTTCAATAGATAATTGTATTGTATCGCCTGCGCATAAACGAACAATAATTTCAAGGAATCGCTGGCTTCCCTCTTTCAATACCAATTCCGATACGATAGAGCACACTATTTATGGTGGCCCTCCTCGGCCATTCAGTGCTACTGTTTCTTTAGATGGTAAAAAATATATGATTTTCAAATTATATGATTTTATGCTATTATGATTATAAGCAAATCATATAGTTTGTTACGTTTAAGGAGTTTATATGTCAATTCATATAGTTACTGCTACAGAAGCCAGTCGGTCTTTCTCAAATATCTTAAATAAAGTTCATTATCAAGGTGAAAGCTATGAAATCAGACGAGGAAAGGAAATTATTGCTAAAATTATTCCTGTTACTTCGACTAAAAAGCCTACTTTAAAATTAGGTGCGCTCAATGCTTTGCTAGAACACCTACCACAGCTTGAAAACCAAGACAAACAACGCTTTAAAAAAGATCTTGAACAAATTCGCACTCAGATGAAACTTGAGGATAAATCATGGGATTGATATTGGACACTTGCATTTTTATTCAAGCAGAAAAACAAAACGTTCCGATGAATTTTGATCAATGGCAAGCCGATGAAGAAGTGCATATTAGCGTTATCACTGCTGCTGAATTACTCATGGGTGTACATCGCGCCAATACAGAAGCGCGACGAATAAAACGTTCCGCTTTTGTCGAAGGGATTATCAACGAAATACCTATCATTGATTTCACCATTGAAGTTTGTCGCATTCATGCAGAAGTTTATAGCTATCTGGCACAACAAGGCCAGCTCATTGGTGCGCATGATTTAATTATAGCGGCAACAGCACTTACTTACGGCCATGCATTACTTACAACTAACCAACGAGAATTTAATAGAGTACCTGGATTAACGGTATTTTCCGTTTAGAAGAAATCATATCTAAGAACTATGAAACTATGAACATCTATCATAATCGTCAACATGCGGGCATCATATTAGCACAAGCGTTATCTGCTTATGCTAATCAAAAAAACCTATTGATATTAGCATTGCCGCGCGGTGGCGTACCAGTCGCATATGAAGTAGCTAAAAGTTTACATGCACCGTTAGATGTATTTATTGTGCGTAAAGTTGGAGCGCCTGGACATAGCGAATTAGCATTAGGCGCGATCGCGATGGGCAATAGGGGCAACATAGAAATATTCAACGAAGAGCTAATCAACCATTTGCATATGTCTGTTACTGCGCTTGAACCGATTATTCATGCAGAACAACAAGAATTAAAACGCCGCGAACAACTTTATCGCGATAATAAACCTTTTCCGCTGTTAACAGATAAAATTGTTATTTTAATCGACGATGGTATTGCCACCGGCGCGAGCATGCGCGCAGCGATTAAAGCGCTGCGGCAATTACAACCTCAACAATTGATTGTTGCTGTTCCGGTAGCAGAAAAAATCGTTTGTGACGCGATCGCCGCAACAGTAGATACGTTTATCTGTCCATTACAGCCAGATGATTTGAACGCGGTAGGTAGTTGGTATGAGGATTTTACGCAAACCGAAGATACAGAAGTGCGTGACTTGCTACAGCGTGCGAATAGAAAAATGCATTTATTTTAATATCATTATTTTACATATAACCATTTGATTTTAAATATAAAGGCAGGCATTAAAAGCTTTATAAAAGACTTCGGCTATTTAGACTTATTATAAGTCTAATTTATGGGAAATTTAGATTTATTATAAGTCTAAATTGGCATTGCCATGCATCCCAATTAGCCGTATAATAAGTCTAATTGAGGAAAAAATTAGACTTCTGGTAACTCTAAAATGAAAGATGCTATCAAAGAAATTTTATCGGAATTCCATGCAGAAGCCCTGCCCAAGTTAATTAAACGCAACATTCAGGTACCCGATTTACCCGCCAATGTGCGCAAATCTTTGGTTTTTATTGGTATGCGGCGGGTGGGAAAAACTTACTTAATGTATCAACATATGCAAAATGAATTAGCGCACGGTCTAGATAAAAATAAGTTATTTTATATTAACTTTGAAGATGATCGTTTAGAAAATTTTTTGGTAACAGATTTTCAAACCATCTTAGATGTTTACTTTGAACGCTACCCTACATTTGTGGATGCACCAGGCATTTGTTTTTATTTTGATGAAATACAAAATGTTATCGGATGGGAGAAATTTATCCGCCGTTTACTAGATAAAGAAAAGATGGCTATTTACATCACCGGATCATCTGCGAAATCATTGAGTAGAGAAATTGCCACTAGCTTACGAGGTAGATGCTTGACAAGGGAAGTATTTCCTTTATCCTTTGCAGAATATCTGGAATATAAAAATATAAATCATTCATCCCCCTTAACTAATAAAGATAAATCGATTATTAAATATCACTGTCAGCAGTATTTGACGCATGGCGGCTTCCCTGAAACATTAGAATTATCCGCTAACTTACATCGACAAACTATTCAATCTTATGTAAATGCCGCGGTTTTTCGGGATGTGATTGAACGTCATCAATTAAGCAATCCGCATATCATTAAATTATTTTTAACGCATTGTTTGCAAAACATTGCGGCGCCGCTGAGTGTTACTAAAGTTTATAATATGTTAAAATCCAGAGGCAAAGCATTAGCACGCGGTAATTTATATGCTTATTTAGATTATTTTATAGATGCTTATCTGCTTTGTAGTGTCCCTTTATTTGATTTATCTACACGTAAACGTCAAGTTAATCCTAATAAAATTTACTGTGTAGATACTGGTATTATTTATGCTTACTCTATAAAACCAGAGATGGAACATGGCACTTGCTTAGAAAATGCTGTTTATATTTATCTAAGAAATCAAGCATACGACAATATTTATTACTATAAAACTGCATCAGGTAAAGAAATAGATTTTGCTGCGCAACACATGAATAGAAAAATAGACTTGTTTCAAGTGTGCCTTAATTTAACTGATGAAAAAACTAAACAGCGTGAAATCTCTGCTATTATCGAAGCGACTACTGAACTTGAGCTAAATGAAGCGTGGATTATTACTGATGATACAACAGATACTGTAGAGAGTAAAAATTTAGTTATCCACATTATCCCTTACTGGCAATGGGCGAGTGGTAATGGGCATGTCAAGATATAGGCATTAGTTGTCACTTCTTGTCATATTTCACGCCCTACTGACGTTGTATCGCGAAACCACTTCGTTTTCTTTTTCAATTCTTTGATTGATTTTGGTGTAGTGCCGGCTAATAATTCTGTCAGTGTGTAACGCTTGCGGGTAGTTTGTATAGCTTGTTCAGAAAAACCCCTCACCCGCCGCCTTGCGGCGTCGGCCTCTCCCACAAGGGGAGAGGCAAATACTTTTTTGTTTATATAATTATTCAACACAATCCTCTCAAGAGGCAATCCTTTAAGAAGAAGGGGTTGTTTCTACTTCTTTCATACTTAAACGGATGCGGCCTTGGCGATCGATTTCCAATACTTTCACTCTGACCACTTGTCCTTCAGCTAATTTATCGCTTACTTGGGCAACACGTTCATTGGAAATTTGTGAAATATGCACTAAGCCTTGCTTGCCAGGCAGAATCGCTACAAACGCGCCAAAGTCCATTAACTTAACCACGGTGCCTTCATAAATATCACCGATGACGACTTCAGCGGTAAGCTTTTCAATGCGTCGCATCGCTTCTTCGCAAGCCGCTAAATCAGCAGCAGCAATTTTAATTGCACCATCATCACTAATATCCACGACTGTACCGGTTTCTTCGGTCAATGCACGAATGGTTGCACCGCCTTTACCAATCACTTCGCGAATTTTATCGGTTGGAATGCGCATGGTTAAAATACGTGGTGCATAGGCAGACATTTGTTGGCGTGGCTGATTAAGCGCTTGATTCATAATACCCAAAATATGTAATCGACCTTCATTCGCTTGTTCTAGCGCACGTCGCATAATTTCTTCGGTAATACCATCAATTTTAATATCCATTTGTAACGCAGTTACACCAGTTGTAGTACCGGCCACTTTGAAATCCATGTCGCCTAAATGATCTTCATCACCTAAAATATCGGTCAATACCGCATATTGATCGTTTTCTTTGACTAAACCCATCGCCACACCGGCTACGTGCGCTTTAATCGGCACACCAGCATCCATTAACGCTAAGCTGGTACCGCAAACGGTTGCCATCGAGCTAGAACCATTTGATTCAGTAATTTCTGAAACAACACGCAACACATAAGAAAATTCTTTTTGTGATGGCAACACCGCAGCAATACCACGCTTCGCTAAATTGCCATGGCCAATTTCTCGGCGTTTTGGACTGCCAACTTGGCCGACTTCACCCACAGAATAAGGAGGAAAGTTGTAATGCAACATAAAGTTTTCTTTGCGCTCACCTTCTAACGCATCAATGGTTTGCGCATCGCGTTCTGTACCTAAGGTCGCCACGACAATCGCTTGTGTTTCGCCGCGAGTAAATAATGCTGAGCCATGGGTACGCGGCAATAAACCAGTTCTAATCCAAATCGGCCGCACTGTTTTCGTATCACGACCATCAATACGGGGCAAGCCCTGCAACACCCGACCACGTACTGTACGACGTTCCAACACATCAAATGCATATTTAGCGTCTTGCACTAAAGCCAACTCATCTTCTTTGCCGGCGTTTTCACTCATTACTTGTTCAATTAAACGATCACGAATATCGCTAATGGTTTGTTGACGCTCTATCTTGTCTTTAATTTGATATGCTTGTTCCACTTCTGCTTTACAAATCGCTGCCACACGCGTTTCAACAGCGGCATTAACCGCCGGCGGTGTCCAATCCCATTTACTATTACCGGTTTCTTTCACCATTTCTTTAATAGCAGCAATGACAACTTGCATTTCTTTATGGGCAAACATGACTGCACCGAGCATGATATTTTCTGGTAATTCTTTTGCTTCAGATTCGACCATCAACACGGCGTTTTCGGTACCTGCTACCATCATATCTAATTGGGAAGTAGCTAATTGAGAAAACGTTGGATTTAAAATATATTGGCCATCCAAATAACCAACCCGGGCTGCGGCCAAATAATGCTCTACTGGTAAGCCAGATAAGGCGACTGCGGCTGCCGCACCAATCATTGCTGGTACATCCGGATTGATCTCTGGATTCATCGATAATACGGTAGCAATCACTTGTACTTCACAATTAAATCCTTTAGGAAATAGCGGTCGTAACGGACGATCAATCAAGCGCGAAGTGAGCGTTTCTTTTTCACTCGGCTTGCCTTCACGTTTAAAATAGCCGCCTGGGATATTACCCGCAGCATAAGTACGTTCTTGATAATTCACAGTCAATGGAAAGAAATCGCGCTCATCGGTACTGGGTACACCAACAATCGTGACTAATACAACAGTATCGTCCATCGTGACCACAACGGCTGCCGTTGCTTGCCGTGCTATTTCACCAGCTTCTAAGGTAAGGGTATGATTTCCATATGGAACTGTTCTTTTAATGCTCGCCACAATGACCACCTATTATTTACATTTAATTTATCATTCAGGGAGGCTCTATCCTAAGATCGCTGCTAATGATTATTCATTAACATGCTCACACGGATAGAGCCAAGAGATAAAGAGCAAGAAATACTAGCCGCGTATCTCTAACTCTTTGATTATTTGCTGATAACTTTGCGGGTTGGTTCGTTTCAAATACCCCATCAGCCGACGACGACGACTCACCATATTGGTTAAACCACGGCGAGTATGAAAATCATTTTTATTGCTCTTTAAGTGTTCAGTCAAACTGCTAATACGTGCAGATAAAAGTGCGATTTGCACTTGGGAAGAACCGACATCATTTTTGCTTTGTTTATAAATTTTTATTACTTGCGCCTTCACGGCAGTTGTCAACGGCATGAATCTACTCTCCAATCACTTTGTCATATATATCAATAAAAGGGAGGTATTGTAACGGGGTCAGCGGTTAGTAACAAGGCTTTTTAGGGGTAATTTTGGTTTAAATTTAGCTTCGTTTTTAAAAAATGGCATCACTAAGGCCATATTAGTTTAAAAATGGCATTCGCGCAATATGAATAAAGATCTTTTAAAACAAGTCGTTATTGATCAGCAGGCCATTCGCCTCCCAGCTGAGTACATTCAACGTGAATCCTAACCCAAAGCGTTTCAATTTTAGGTGTTTAAAATAACAGACAAACTCAACTTTCAAATCACTCTTCCGCACTCATGCGCAATGTCGTCGCAATCACCCACGGCAATAACGTCATCGCAAACACCATGAGTCCCGCCAAAAATGCTAGCGGTGCAACAATCGATAACCCCGCTTGTGCTTGTTGTACAATGGTCACACCGAAAATCAAAACGGGGGTTACTAACGGCAAAATTAATAATCCTAACAACATGCCCGGTTGCCGCAACCCCAAGGTCAGCGCAACCCCTAAACAGCCGATTAATAATAAAATTGGTGTACCTAATAACAAACTTAAACTCAAAATAAAAATAATTGTCCCAGAAAGATGAAACAATAATCCTAATAATGGGATTAAAATCAATAGCGGTAGTGTGGTCATCAACCATTGCACGCTTAATTTAATACTGATTAACAGCGTCAATGGTAATTGGCTTAATAATAATTGCTCTAAATAGCCCTCTTCTAAATCGGTAGAAAAAATATTTTCAACCCCCAGTAAATTTGCCAATAAAGCGGCGATCCACATACAGCCCGGTAAAAAAGTCATTAAGAAATTGGGGTCTGGTGTTAAAGCGAGTGGAAATAAACAAGTGACAATCACAAAAAAAGCTAACGGATACAACCATTCTTGTGAGCGCCTCAATAGCAACAAAAATTCTAAATAAACAAGTGATTTCAAAATCGCTAACCGCATACCGATAACCTGATGGTTTTTTGTTGTACGTTGGTAGCTAAACGAATCGGTTGATGTGAACTCATGATTGCCATACCACCTTGTTGCAAATGTTGCGTTAATTGCGCTAAAAAAAACGTTTGCGTATTTGCATCTAATGCAGTAAGCGGCTCATCTAATAACCATAATTTTTTTGATGTTAACCATAATTTAGCTAAGGCCAGCCGGCGTTTTTGACCAGCAGACAGATAACGGGCCAACGTCTGTTGCTGCGTATGTAATTGTAATTGTTTTAACAGCGATAATGTTTCTTGGGAGGCGAGCGCAGTGGATAATGCATTGGTTAAGCGTAAATTTTCGTTAACGGTTAAATCTAATTTGATGCCATTCGCATGTCCAACATAATGCATTTGTGTTTTAAATAAAGCTAATGGATGGTGAATAGAAACACCTTGCCAACAAATATCGCCGGTGTTGGGCTGCATGAGTCCAGCCAAGATACGTAATAAAGAAGATTTACCTGAACCGTTCACCCCTTCAATGCAAAGCAATTCACCAGGCGAAAGCGTAAACGAAAGCTGCTCAAACAGAGGGGGTTGCTGTTGCCGGGCAAAACTCAATTGCGAAACTATCATGCAACACCTAATCAATTGTATGAGACAACGTATTAATCAAATAAATAACGGACACCTAACGCAATATCATTCGAACCGGTATTACCCGCATGATACAAACCAAACACACCAGAACGATGATGAACGCGTGCGACTAATTGCCAACGCGGATAACTGGGTAACGAAAAAGTTGCTTCAGCAATCATGTAATTCAATAATCGTTTGGCATTATCGCGATCTTTGCTTTCTATTGCAGGAATAGAAGATGCATAGGAAATACCTTCGCCTAAAGCAAGTGAGGTCGTAATATAATCGTTCCACGGAAATTGCGTCCAACGAAAAATCAAATAGGGATCAAATTCGTAAATGGTGGGTTCGTCACGACCATTACGTACTGTGATGTTACCAGCCAGTTGGATGATATTGACCAGTGGTCGCAACCAACGACGTAAAAAATTGTCTTGATCTAACGTGTGAGCAAGTTCAACCGTTTGAATATGTTCCGGCCAGCGCTTCAAATGCATTAATGTCATGGTTTGCAATAAAGAATTATCGACCGTCACGCCGTAATAATACATCAGCGACCAACGATATTGGTCGTATAGATTTTTTGTGATAGGCGTCATGGCCTCAAGCGGTAATGACCGCGCTTGTGGTGCAACAGCAGCGACCGTTGTGGGTTGGCCGGAGGTGGTGGCGGCTGAACTCATGGGTGAAAAGCTGATGCCAATGCAGGTTAATGTTGTTATCGCTAGCATTAGAGCGTGTTTAAATGGGTATTGCATAATCGGTTCCTGTTAGCGGTTTTTTTCTATAATTAATTGATTTTATATAATAAATTATTATTTTATATGTCTTTACCGACACAGCTATACTATAGACTGGCTATCTTACCTGAAGTTGGCGGAGGGGTAAAATATTCTGTATTTATGAAGGTAATAGAATAATTTTGTAGCCTGGGTGGAGCGCAGCGGAACCCAGGCTACAATTAAAGAACCCTACCTGTTTAAATATGGCTTATATACAATAAAGGGTATATACTATTAGGTATGGGTCATTTATAATAAATATTGGGCTTTCAAACTAATGTGGCAAATATATGAGAAAAAAACTCTTCCTAAAAACACTTAGAAAGGTTCCGGTTGAGATTGTAAAGCAGCGTACTGCAACGAATAAAAAAGATTTTGTAAAGGCAACTATACATTGTGCTATTTCTCCTGGCGATGCATTAAAAATGCTGCGTGAATTGCAAGGGCTTAGTCAAAATGATTTAGCACAATTGACTGGCATTAATCAATCCAATATTTCTGCGATTGAACATGGATCGCGGCAAATCGGCAGAGAACGAGCCATTACGCTTGCCAAAGCACTACATGTCCATCCTGCTATTTTATTGTTTCCATATTTTGATATGTCTTATGTTGCCTAATTCTATACTCATTACACTATTTCTATCTCTCAAAACGCCGCTATCCCGGTTTGCGCTCTTCCCAAAATAAGCGCATGAATATCGGCGGTGCCTTCGTAAGTTTTTACGGTTTCCAAATTCATCAAATGTCG
>DATAXC010000231.1:0-12700 GCA_036266895.1 Gammaproteobacteria bacterium | reverse complement strand
GCTAGCGGTGCATGTACAGTTAATTCAATAACAGAAGCAGTTTTGCGGATAATTTGTGTGATTGTCGCTTGAAATAAATCGCGCATCTGTTCAGCAAACTCTCGATATTCTGCCTCCTCACCTGGCTGTCCTAATTGGTCTTTTAACAAGCTAACAATTTTAGGATAAGTACGCATACCCGAAGCAATCGCTTTTACCACGCTGCCATGAAACACTGGATGTGTATCGCCAATTAAACTAACACGATGTTTATTTTGCTGATACGAAGTAAATGGACCAAATAGTGGATCTTTGCAATGCAATACACCGTGTGCTACCTGTAATTGATTTTCTATTTCTTCATAGTGTTGATATTGTAAATTAAGGCGATTAAACGTGCCTTTATGTTCAAATTCATAAGCAGTATTCGGCTGCGTGCCAGTTGCAACTAATATCGCACGAGCGGGTAAGCGCAGTTCTTCCGTGGTCGCAATCCATTCATTGTTTTGTAAAATACGTTTTTGACAAACCAATGTTTCAGCATGTCCATATTCATTTAACTCTACGCGTATTGGTTCTACCCCTTCAAGGTAATAAATACCTTCTTCCAATGCTTTCATCAATTCTTCGTGATTATTAATATAGGCAGGCGATTCACGTATGCTGCGGCGATAAGCAATTGTTACGCCGCCCCACTCGCGGATCAATTTAATAAAATCAGGTGATTGTTGTTGCGCTTGTGCGCGTTCACGTTCTTTGCGTACCGCTTTACCATGTCGCAAATATTCAGCTAAAATTTCTCGTGAAGCCCCATCTAAAGGTTGTTGGATGGCTTCTTCACCTAATGTTTCAAGTAAAATATCGTAACGATGCGAAACTTTTTCGACTTGTTGAATGTAATAAGCTTGTAATTCGGTTGCTGTATCAACGCCAGTTAATCCGCCACCGATTACGACAGCAGGTAAACGGATTTGTAAATTGGTCAAACTGCTATTTTTTGCTGCATTACCTAATTGTAACGCCATCAGAAAATCATTGGCTTGCCGCATGCCTGGTGCCAAGCTGTGTGGAATCGGCAATGCTTTCGGTAGACCTGCACCAACTGCTAAGACAAAATGGTCAAAACCCATCGCAAATGCATCTTCAACGGTAATCGTGCCGCCAAAGCGTACTGCACCAAATACTTGAAAATAAGGACGGCGCATCAAGCTAAGATAGATCAATTTAAGAAAATTTTTATCCCAGCGCACAGTAATACCGTATTCAGCAACGCCGCCAAAGCCCGCCATTAGACGCTCATTTAAGGGTTCAGTGATGTCTGTAAATCGATAAATCGGCTGTTTAATTAAATCTTCTGGCAGCGGTTCAATCTTTAAGCCATCGAAACCAACAATGGCAAAACCTTCTAATAATAAATGATGGGCCAAGGTGAAGCCGGCTGGACCCATACCGGCAATCATAATTTTGCGGCCATTATAAGGTTGCATGACCCATTGTTTCGGTCGTAATGGATGCCAACGGGTGAGTAAATCATAAATTTCTACCCCCCAGGGTAAATCTAATGTATCGGTTAAAACGCGTGTTTCAATTTGTGGAATATTAACCGGTTCTTGTTTTTGGTAAATACAAGCTTTCATGCAATCATTGCAAATGCGATGTCCGGTAGCAGGGCAGAGTGGGTTATCGATCATCACCATCGCTAAGGAGCCTATGGTATGCCCTTGTTGCTTGAGATAATTCATTTCAGAAACTTTTTCTTCTAGCGGGCAACCGGTTAATAAAGTATCGAGCGGATTTTTTTTAAAGCCTTGTGCCGGATCACCTTTTTTAACTGGAAAACCTTTTGAACAAAAATCACCATCGTGATCATGGCAATAAATGCAATAATTCACTTCATCTTGCACCGCACTGGCGCTCATGCGTGGATCAGTTAAAACAAAGCCATCCCGTTGGCGTAAAGCAGGCAGCGGTGTAGAAAGCAAATCGTGATCAGCGGGGATGGTTGGTACTAAGTTAGCAAAATCTAAGCGTTCCGGTATGCGAAAACTCACCCAATTTTTAGTGAATTGTTGGCCGGATGGGGTCAGCATGGCTTGAATACACCATTGCACTAACGTTTCAATTTCTTGCGCATATTGTTGTGTGTCGTTCAGGTAATGGTTACCCAATAAAGCAACGGCGAGCTCAGTGTCGTCAGTTTGCATCGGCGCTTTTTTTAATTCTGCCATTAGCCAAGTAGTGAGCGTGTTATAATTTTCTTTGTTGGTTGTTTCTTTTTCTTTTTTAGTTAATTCTTTCTTGGCGCGGCGTAAAACATAATATTTTTTGAAAGCAGAAATAGGATTGTAAGAAAGGGTTTTCGCTTGACTAATTGCTAGGGCTTCTTCAATCTTAAAAAAATCAGCAAGAAATCGTTCAAGAAAAATGGCACATTGGATTAGCCAAGCGGAGAGCTCCTCATCTTGTTGCTCTGAGCGTTGTTGTGGCTGTTCATGTTCTTGCCGATAGGCGAGTAGTTTTTCATGTAACTCAGGGTGCTGTTTATTTAATGCTTGTAAAAAAACCTGGTCTAGCCGTTGTAACCCAGTCGAGTGAAGCAATTCAGCAAAGGTAAAACCGTTTAATTGCAGGATAGTGTCTAATTGTGGGGCGGCAGCCTGGGCCATATGCATAATCACTTTTCAAAAGTAAAAGAGTTGACACTATTATAGCGATTATAGCGCGTAAGCTATAGAGGTATAAAGCTATAGATAGTTGGGCTCAGTAGTGTGCTCGGGTCCAAAGATACTCTCTGCCGCCCTGTCGCGTAGAGAGATTTGTATATATTTTAATCTACAAAGCCATTCGGGATAACAAACATACGCCAATATAGTTACCAAAAGATATGGGTACCTATTAGACCACAAGGGCAGAGGCAAAAAAGCCCCAGCGTATTTCTTTATTCAACAACTTCAGCATCATCATTCATAAACGCCGCCGACGTAGCCACTTTTTCCAGTTTATGGATATTAGTATGCCCCATCGCATTAGAAGATGACGAGCCATCTGCTGTGCCTAGCATGTCTGTTGATACCATATTGGCTTGATTAAACAATTTTTTTAATGTTTTGTATTGTTCAATTTGTTGTTCTAACGCAGCAATTTTTTGTTCGTATAAATTACGTTCGCTGCTAATTTCAATTTGTAGTAGTTTGAGTTCATATTCGTGTTTACGTTCCAATTGTTCACCGGCAACACGTTGTGTGCGTTGAATAGCGCTCTGTAATTCTTCTGGAAAGCGCGCTACTTTTTCTTTTAATAATTCATATTCTTGTTCTAATGAAGCAATGCGTGCTTCACGATTTTTTAATCGATCATATTCATCTTTGCGTGAATCTAACATGGCTCTGAGCACTTCGCATTCTTGTTTGAATGCTAATCGTTTTGCGGAAAGTTCTTCTTCTAATTCTGATCGTGCAGTTTCTGCTTGCTTCTTTTCCATTTCACGGGCTAAATCACGTTTTTCTTGATAATTGCGTTCTGCTTGCGCCCATTCTTCTTGAGCACGCATTCTTTCTTCTTCGAATGCGTGTTTACGTTGTCTGATTTCCTCTTCAAAACGCGTTGTTTTTTCTTTTTGTGCCGCAAGTAATACTTCTAATGCATAAGCATGTTCTTTGATGCCATAAAGATTTTTTAATTCTTCTTCGCTATAAGCGATCGCTTTGCGTAAGACATCAAAGCGTTCATATTCAGGCAATAATCGGGTTTTAACGTCTTCAAGCGAATTGGTAATAGTTTGCTTTAATTCGGTGATTTCTCTCACTAAATCCATCGGTGTGTCTTTGGCGGCTAAAGTAATTACCCGTGCTTTTTCCTGGACAATTTTTTCTTCTGTTTTATTTATTTTTGGTAATACCGGCGCACCTTCAGTGGTCGCAGCATTTTTTAATTTATCCAACATGGCATTGTAAACATCAACAACACTTTCTTGTTTGATTTCTGTTTTATTGATGGCTTGATTAGAATTCGTCGCACTCATGATGTTAACCCTTGTAAAATAAATTGTTTAATAAAATAAGCTTGTACCGGAGCAGTAGGGGCTTGGATAATGCTTAATGCATGCTGCTCGCTGGCAAGAATAAGTTGTGTAGACTGTGACTGTTGTTCTGTTTGTTCACGCTGGAAGGCACTGGTTAAGTATACGCCTTTGAGATAGAAAGGGGTATCTTCGTTTTTAGTTAATATTTTAAGCAAACCAGCCATGTTTTCTTTGAAATGCTCAAGCTGTAATGGAAAATCTTTAATATAAACTTTAGCATGCGGATTTTTTTCGTGATGTAAGCGCCAAAGCACTTGTTGATTCAGTCGTTTAATTAAGACATTGAAACGAGAATTAAATGCGTCGACAAGTGAATCGTGTTTTTCTAAGCGTGGGAAAGGCACGCCCCAGGCTTGACTTAATTCTTCGCTGCTATAGTCGCTAAAAAACTCTAAAAAGCCAGGCAATAGATCACATTGGGTGATAACAAACTGGAAGGATAATTGCGCACCGAATTTTTGTCGTAATTCTGCCAAACGATATTCCAGCATGCTGGCCAATTTCGGATCATTTTGTTGATTAAGCAACTCAGGCAAGGAAATGGCAACAATGACACCATTTAATCCTGCAGCACCGCGTTTTTTTTGTAGCAGCATCAAAAAATGCTGCCATAGTTTATTGGGTATTGAACTCATTTTTTCTTTATAGGCGACATAATGACCTGGAATGTCAATAATCACCGCATTCGGTGTAATCCACCAATCGCAAGTTTCTGAAGGGGGAATATCTTGAATGTTTTTGCTTTTCATTTTTTTATCGAGAATAAAACGTACACCTGAATTGGCAAGAAAAGTGGTTTTGCCGGCAGCGATTGAGCCGATAAATAAGTACCAGGGCAGCGTATTGAGCTTCAATTTTTTTCTAGCGAGATTGACGGTGGTGTTATTTAAAAATTGCATCGCACCATATAAATGATTACCTAAATTTTTTGCATATTTGGCCAGCACAGGATTTTGCGGCAGGGCAGGCAAGGGTGCTAAGTAATTTTTAATGTTACTGGTAATTTGTTGTACGATATTTTTCATAAAAATCGCCAAGTTTACTTACGATTAAATAGCTTTTGCCAATACAAAAGCGCCGTTGAAAATCCATTCGTCAAAGGTAGTGTTAACCACGCCGATGATTTATTTGCCTGTGTGTGGGATGTTGTTGATTTGATGGAAAAAGGCGATAGCGTTTTACTAAAATTACCACGGTAAGCGCGAATATGTTTATAGAGCGCATTACTGATTTGCGAGAGTTCTTCATGGTTGAATTCACCATGCGGATTACGACATTTAAAGCCTAAATTTAAACAGATAAAAATAAATTCCATCATGTCGATATAAGTCGTCGGATCTTGGATTAAACGCTCTAAAATGATGAGAAATCCTTTGTGCGATAGCGGTTCTTGTTTGAAATACGCAACTAAACTGTAGTGATCCCATTGTTCTTGACTGCCCCAGGGTGTAGCGGCAATAACATCGTCTAAGGTGACACATAAGATGTAAGTGCTGATTAAGACATATTCTTCTAAGTAATTGGCGGTGGTGTAAGCATAAGTTTGAATCGTGTCTTGGAATTCTTTTATTTCTTTGATGAGTTCTTGATGAAGATTGGATAAATGGTTATGAAATTTAACATATTTTAATTTGCCGGTAATGGAAAAAAGATAAGCTGCTGCATCGACAATCGGATTAATGCCCGCTTCGGCTCTATGGATGACCGGCTTGGTGGTGATTAGTGTTTGAACACTGATCGTGGGGGGCGTAGTAATAGACGTAAGAGATTGTTCGCTTTCGCTAATGTTGTTTGCAGCCATCATGTCTAAGCTTCCTGTTTCAAGTCCTTTTGCAGCGCTGGGTGTTAAGAATGTGCTCAACGCTGGCGGGGGTTTCGGGTGACAAATTAGAAACCGTGGGGAAGATTATACATAAAGGTGTTATGGGGAACAAGGTGGATGAATAGAGCCATGGTCTTACCTTTTCCTCTCACTAATCTCCCTATAATCACGCTCTTTACTACCCGTATATAATTGACGTGGCCTCGCTAAGCGATACGGATTACTAATCATTTCATTCCATTGCGCGACCCAGCCCACGGTTCTGGCCAATGCAAAAATCACCGTGAACATATTAATTGGGATGCCTAGCGCACTTAAGGTGATACCTGAATAAAAATCCACATTGGGGTATAGTTTTTTTTCAATAAAATATTCATCTTGTAACGCAATTTTCTCTAATGCCATCGCTAACTTAAATAATGGATCATCATGTACGCCAACGGCTTCTAATACTTCATGACAAGTTTCGCGCATGACTTTTGCGCGCGGATCATAGTTTTTGTAGACACGATGACCAAAACCCATCAAACGGAACGTATCTTTGGGATCCTTTGCACGGGCAATATATTGTGGAATGCGTGATACATCACCAATTTCGTGCAACATATTTAATACTGCTTCATTCGCACCACCATGCGCGGGTCCCCATAATGCACCAATACCAGCAGAGATGCAGGCAAATGGATTGGCACCAGTAGAACCGGCCATACGCACCGTCGAAGTGGATGCATTTTGTTCATGATCTGCATGTAAAATAAAAATGCGATCAACCGCTCTCGCTAAAATAGGATCAACTTTTGTTTCTTCACAAGGCGTACCAAACATCATATGTAAGAAATTTTCTGCATAAGACAACCGATTTTGCGGCGGCATAAAAGGTTGGCCTATCGAGTATTTGTAACACATGGCTGCAATAGTGGGCATTTTTGCAATTAAACGTAGAGCAGAAATCGTGCGATGTTCTGGATTTTGGATATCTAAGGTATCATGATAAAAAGCTGACAGTGCACCAACTACGCCGACCATAATCGCCATCGGGTGTGCATCGCGGCGAAAGCCGTTATAAAAGTTACGGATTTGTTCGTGCACCATCGTGTGATGGGTAATTGCTTTACAAAAAGAACTATATTGGCTTGGGTTAGGCAATTCACCATTTAATAGTAAATAACAAACTTCTAAAAAATTAGATTTGGCTGCTAATTGTTCAATTGGATAACCGCGATAGAGTAAAATACCTTTGTCACCATCAATGAAGGTGATTTTAGATTCGCAGGCAGCAGTGGAATTAAACCCTGAGTCATAAGTGAAATAACCGCTTTTAAAAAGTTGATTAATATCAATCACATCTGGCCCCAAAGTGCCGGATAATATATCTAATTCAATGGTTTTATTGTCTACCGTCAGCATTGCTTTTTTTGTGGTAGTTTTGGACTCGACCATAGGGGATGGGCTCCATAATAATTAAAGGTAGTTATTTCAAGAGTATAACACAAGTAATCATTTGATTTACTCTAATCCCACGCTATAATCAAAGCGTTTTGAGTTAACTACTGTTTAAACAAGGAACAACCTAACGTGCATCAATCAAGACCTAAAAACTTGAATCTTTTTACAATTCATTTCCCGCTGCCAGCGATTATTTCTATTTTACATCGTCTTTCTGGCGCATTTTTATTTTTGCTGATCCCATTCATGTTATGGGGGTTAGAATCTTCTTTTTATCTGGAAGGGTTTGATCGCATATACGCTTGGGCCACTACCGGCTGGGTGCGGTTCATCACCTGGCTGATCTTTATGCCTTTTTGCTTCCACTTGGTAGCGGGCATCCGCCATTTACTGATGGATGCGCAAGTAGGCACTACGTTAAAAAGCGGTCGGCTCAGTGCGCAACTGACTTTGGCTATTTCAATTATTTTAGTTATTTTGGCAGGATTCTGGTTATGGTGAAATCGGTATTAGGTGTGAATCATCAAGGCTTGCGGGATTGGGCTGTACAACGATTGTCAGCAATTATCATTGCGATTTATGCGATAGGGTTAATTGCTTATATTGTTTGTCATCCGGGCTTAACTTTTTTTGTTTGGCGTGAATTATTTGCCCATACTTGGATGAAAATTGCGACGATCTTATTTATTGCCGCTTTGTTGTGCCATGCTTGGGTGGGTATGTGGACTATTTTTACTGATTATATTAAGTGTAATCTGTTGCGTGGTCTATGCCATGTCGTGGTTTTACTGATGTTAGTGGCCTGTTTTATCTGGGGCACTTTGATTTTATGGAGTGTTTAGTGCATGAGAGTTGCAACACATACTTTTGACGCGGTCATTATTGGCGGCGGTGGTGCGGGGTTACGATCCTCAATAGAACTTGCTCAATCTGGTTTGCAAGTTGCGGTGCTTTCTAAAGTATTTCCGACGCGTTCTCATACCGTCTCTGCCCAAGGCGGTATTAATGCGGCACTCGGTAATATTGAGCCGGATGATTGGCGTTGGCATATGTATGATACGGTGATTGGTTCTGATTTTTTGGGTGACCAAGATGCGATTGAATACATGTGTAAAAATGCACCGCAATCGATTTATGAATTGGAACATATGGGTTTGCCTTTTTCTCGTTTGAAAGATGGAAAAATTTATCAACGCGCTTTCGGTGGTGCAACGCGTGATTATGGTAAAGAACAAGCGCATCGTACATGTGCAGCAGCAGATCGTACCGGTCATGCGATGTTACATACGTTATATCAGCAAAATGTACGTGCTAAATCACAATTTTTTAATGAATGGTTTGCGATTGATTTAGTAAAGACAGCTGAAGGTATCGCAGGTGTTACTGCCATTTCTATTGCAACGGGCGAAGTGGTTTTTATTCAAGCAAAAGCGACTATTTTAGCGACCGGTGGCGCAGGTCGGATTTATCAATCGACGACCAATGCACACATTAATACGGGTGATGGGTTAGGCATGACATTGCGCGCAGGGTTACCATTGCAAGATATGGAATTTTGGCAATTTCATCCGACTGGTATTTATGGCTCTGGTTCATTAATTAGTGAAAGTGTGCGCGGTGAAGGAGGTTATTTAATTAATAAAAATGGTGAGCGTTTCATGGAACGTTATGCGCCACATTTAAAAGATTTATCTTGTCGCGATATTGTTGCGCGCAGTGCAGCAATTGAAATTCGTGAGGGTCGCGGTTGCGGCCCGAAAGGCGATTATATCTTGTTAAAAGCGGATCATTTGGGCGCAGATGTCATTAAAACACGTTTACCTGGTATTCGTGAATTAGCGATTACTTTTGCCGGTGTTGATCCTATCAATGCACCGATTCCAGTGGTGCCGACTTGTCATTATCTGATGGGTGGTATTCCAACTAATTATCATGGTCAAGCTTTAACACTAGATAGCAAAGGCGCAGATGTGTTAATTGAAGGACTGTATGCCGCTGGTGAATGTGCTTGTGTCTCGGTACATGGCGCTAATCGTTTAGGTGCTAATTCATTATTGGATTTAGTGGTGTTTGGCCGTGCTGCCGGTAAACATGTCAAAGAAAGTATTGATCAAGGGCTGCATTATAAAGAAGTGAATTCGAGCGAAATTGAAGAAGCATTGTCTCGGGTGTATCGCTGGAATGGTAATCAAAAAGGGGAAAGTGTTGATACGATACGCACCGAATTGCAGAAAATAATGCAAGATGATTTTGGTGTATTCCGTGATGAAAAAGCCATGAAACAAGGCTTCTTGAAATTAGATGAATTAAAAGATCGACTCAGTTATGCCTCGATTACAGATAAGAGTGAATGTTTTAATACCGCGCGTATTGAAGCATTAGAATTAGATAATTTAATGGCATCCGCCATTGCAACAGCGCATAGCGCAGAAGTTCGCCAAGAAAGTCGTGGCGCACATGCGCGTTATGATTTTCCAGAGCGTGATGATCAGCATTGGTTAAAACACTCACTTTACTTTGAAGATGGGCGCATTGCATTTCGTGCAGTGAATATGAAACCAGAAGGTATGCCGCCAATTCACTTATCTGCTAGAGAAGAAAAAAATACGGAGAACTCTTAATCATGATTTTTTCTATCTATCGTTACAATCCGGAAACAGATAAAAAACCTTATATGCAACAGTTTGATATTGATGTGAAAGAACATAATTGCATTATGGTATTAGATGTATTGTTAACGATTAAAAATAAATTTGATGAAACGTTAACTTTGCGCCGCTCGTGCCGAGAAGGGGTATGTGGTTCAGATGGCATGAATATTAATGGTAAAAATCGTTTAGCCTGTACTACGCACCTGACGTCATTATCAGAGCCAATTATTATTCGTCCGTTACCCGGATTACCCGTGGTACGTGATTTAGTCGTCGACATGACACAGTTTTATGATCAATATGAAAAAGCGAAACCCTATTTACAAAATGATACCCCAGCACCCGCTACTGAACGCTTACAATCACCAGAAGATCGTGCGAAATTAGATGGATTATATGAATGTATTATGTGTGCATGCTGTACCACTGCTTGTCCTTCTTTTTGGTGGAATCCAGATAAATATATGGGTCCAGCCGCATTGTTACAATCTTATCGATTTATTGCAGATAGCCGCGATACCGCCACTCAAGAACGGTTGGCTGATTTAACCGACCCATTTAGCGTGTTCCGTTGTCGTGGTATTATGAATTGCGTTGATGTCTGTCCTAAGGAATTAAACCCGCTGGAAGCAATTAATCATATTAAAGAAGAAATGCTGGAAGAGTCGGTGTAATGACAATGCAACCCAAATCTATGCAAGATGCGCTGCAGGATTCTTATCTTGCCGGCGACAATGAAGCTTATTTAGAAAATCTTTATGAAGATTACTTAACTAATCCCGATGCTGTATCAGCGTCTTGGCGTAAATACTTTGATCAATTGATTGCGTCTATGCCGCGTTCAACCGCGGATACTTCTCATGCTGCGGTGCGCGAACAATTTTTGCAACTGGCTAGACAGCCTGCAAAACATAGCGCTGCACAAGGCATGGGTTCTTATCATGATGTGCAACAAGAACGGGTATTTGAATTAATTGCTGCTTATCGACGGTTAGGTCATTTACAAGCAAATATTGATCCGCTTGGTTTATATAAAAGCCCGCCTAGCCCCATGTTAGATTTGGCTTACTATGGTTTTTCAGATGCAGACTTAACTAAAACCTTTAGTACGGGTTCTTTTTCAGGGTTGGATCGCAGCACAGCGAGCTTAGCAGATATTTATCAAGCCTTACGCCGCACTTATTGCGGCACGATTGGTTTTGAATATATGCATATTAATCGTTTTGCCGAAGTAGAATGGTTGCGTGAACGAATTGAAAAAGGTTGGGTGCATTTTGCACCTACGCAAGAAGAAAAATTACGTTTATTAAACCAATTGGTTGCTGCTGATGGGTTAGAAAAATATTTAGGTGTGAAATATGTGGGTCAAAAGCGCTTTTCATTGGAAGGCGGTGATACCTTAGTGCCTTTGCTTGATGCAATCATCAATCGGGGTGCGCAACAAAATGTAAAAGAATTTGTGATTGGCATGGCGCATCGTGGTCGGTTAAATGTATTGGTGAATATTGTCGGTAAAAAACCAGCAGATATTTTTGCTGCATTTGAAGGGAAGGGCATTTCAACGACACATTCTGGCGATGTGAAATATCATTTAGGTTATTCTTCGAATGTGAATAGTTTGTATGGTCCAGTGCATATTGCACTGGCATTTAATCCTTCACATTTGGAAATTGTTTCTCCGGTAGTGCAAGGCTCTGTGCGTGCTAGACAGCGGCGACGTTGTGATAAAGAACAACGTGCGGTTGTACCGATTCAAATTCATGGTGATGCGGCATTTGCGGGACAAGGCGTGGTGACAGAAACATTTAATATGTCACAAGCACGGTGGTTTACTGTCGCTGGTTCGATTCACATTGTGATTAATAATCAAGTTGGTTTTACCATTAGTGATCCCAGAGACGCACGTTCTACTTTATATTGTACTGATGTGGCAAAAATGGTTGAGCCGCCTATTTTGCATGTGAATGCCAACGATGCAGAAGCGGTTTATTTTGCAGCTTTATTAGCTGCTGATTATCGTCACACGTTTAAGCGTGATGTAGTGATTGATTTAGTTTGTTATCGTCGACATGGTCATAACGAAGCAGATGAACCGTCGGCAACACAACCGCTCATGTATCAAGTGATTAAAGCGATGCAACCGCCTTATTTGTTATATGCGAATACGTTGCAGCAAGAAAAAGTATTAGCAAAAGATGCTGAAAAAGCATTGGTTGACGCTTATCGTCAAGCGTTAGAATCAGGAAAATCAGTTGTTGATATTCATAATGGTAAAGATACTTATGAATATATGGTGAATTGGGAACCTTATTTAGATAAACCATGGACGGCATCCGTTAAAACTGCCGTGCCATTAGCACAATTAAAAGCTTTGGGCGCTGCATTGGCAATTTTACCAGAAGGTTTTGTTTTGCAGCCGCAAGTCAAAAAAGTGTTAGAAGCGCGCGATAAAATGATGCAAGGTGAAGCGCTATTAAATTGGGGTTGTGCTGAAATATTAGCTTACGCCGCACTTTTAACTGAAGGTTATCCGATTCGACTTTGCGGTCAAGATGCAGGACGCGGTACATTTGCACACCGTCTTTCTGTTTTGCATGATCAAAATACCGATGAAATTTATATTCCATTGAGCCATCTGTCACCAAAACAAGCACATATTAATATTGTTGATTCATTATTATCTGAAGAAGCGGTATTGGCGTTTGAATATGGTTATGCGAC
>DATAXC010000223.1:0-6516 GCA_036266895.1 Gammaproteobacteria bacterium | reverse complement strand
CTGCCGCAGCGGCAGCAGGCATTGATGGTTTGCTGATTGTTGATTGTCCACCAGAAGAAGCCGCTATTTTTCATCAAACGTGTTTAACGCAACACATCGCGCCGATTTATATTATTACGCCAGCCACTTCATTAGCGCGCATCCAACAAATTGATCGACAAGCGCACGGATTTTTGTATTATGCCTGCCGCAAAGGCACGACTGGCGTGCGTGATGCATTGCCGGCAGATTTTGCCGAGAAAATGCGAATGATAAAATCTGTTGTGCATTTGCCGGTGATTGTCGGTTTTGGTATTGCCACGCGGCAGATGACTGAACAAGTATTGCAATATGCAGATGGTGCAGTGGTGGCTTCGCGCTTTGTACAAGCCATCGAAGAAGGTGCGTCTGTTGCTGAGTTGACGCGGTTAGCGCGAGAGATTTATCCGGAGAGTGCGAAAAAAATAGTGAATATGGACTCCCGCGAGAACCGTTGTTGAATAAATACGCCTAGAGAGCTTTTGCCTCTCCCACAAGGGGAGAGGCAATACTTCTCGCTTTTCCCATTTATTCAGCAACGCCACCACAAGGGGAGAGGCAAAAGCTCTACGTGTGCCTACCCAACCCTCCCTATAACCAGTAGAATGACTTCTTTACCCCTAAAGGCACGATTATCATGACCGAAAAAGGCTGGCACGAATTTTTAACTTTATGCTTAGCAGTCCGAGATGAAAAACTGCTATCGGAATTATTCGAACTGTTTTTTACCGCCGAAGAACGCGCCAGTTTGGCGACGCGCTATTTAATTGTAAAAGCATTATTAGACCAAAAAGAGACCCAACGAGAAATGTCAGATGAATTAAGTGTCAGCATCGCAAAAATCACCCGCGGTTCTAATGAATTAAAGCGCATATCCGCCAAATTAAAGCAATTTTTGCAAAAGAATTTATAAGATATATAACGCATTTACTATATACAAACACCGCTTACTCTAGTAGAATTCTACCGTTTGTGTCCATTTTGGGCGCCCTCAACGAGAACTATGATAAATAATTATCAAAAAGAATTAGTTCCTGCCAAGTTGCTTTTGCAAACCGGTGAAGTTTTTTCTGGATTAGGCCCCATTCAATTAGCAACCCCTTGTTTAGGGGAAGTCGTTTTCAGTACCGGTATGGTCGGTTATGTTGAATCGTTGACAGACCCTTCTTATGCCGGTCAAATTTTAGTTTTTACTTACCCCTTAATTGGTAATTATGGTGTGACAGATCCCAGCACCTGGGAATCTTCTGCTATCCATGTCAAAGGGGTCATCATGTCAGAATTGGCTGTGCATTACTCCAATCATGCAGCGACACAATCACTCTACGCCTGGCTGCAAGCTGAAAAAATTCCCTTTTTAATCAATGTAGATACCCGTGCATTAACCACGCATTTACGAGATAGCGGCGTCATTCCAGGTGCGATGTTATTGGCAGACGCGACTTTAACGCAATTCGAAGATTTTGCCAGTAAGCAATGGGTAAAAGAAGTCAGTATTACCGAGCCGGTTTATTATGGCAGCGGCGAAAAATTAATTATTGTCATCGATTGTGGTATTAAAGAAAATATTATCCGTAATTTATTAAATTTCCCGGTGCGTTTAAAACGCGTACCTTATCAATATGATTTTACTGATGAACCTTTTGATGGGGTGTTTATTTCCAATGGTCCAGGTGATCCGCAGCATTGCAGTGAAACCATTCATATTTTACAAAAAGTCATTGCCAAGCAAAAACCGATATTTGGCATTTGCTTAGGGACGCAATTACTGGCGTTAGCGGTTGGCGCTAAAACCTATAAATTACCATTTGGTCATCGCTCACATAACCAGCCTTGCCTAGATTTAACCAGCAACCGCTGTTATCTCACTTCACAAAATCATAGTTATGCGGTCGATGAAGCCACTTTACCGGCGGATTGGCAAGTTAGTTTTAGAAATTTGAATGATCAAAGTGTTGAGGGCATTGAGCATAAACAATTGCCATTTTTTGCCGTGCAATTTCATCCGGAATCAGCACCAGGCCCGCTTGATACGCAATGGTTGTTTAGGAAGTTTTATGACTCGATTTAATGGCAAAAAAGTATTAATTCTCGGGTCTGGCGGTTTACGCATAGGCCAGGCTGGTGAATTTGATTATTCCGGTTCACAAGCGATCAAAGCTTTAAAAGAAGAAGGCATTTACACCGTTTTAGTCAATCCCAATATTGCTACCGTGCAAACCGATGCTGAAATGGCGGATGAAGTCTATTTGCAGCCGCTCACCACCACGATTGTCACTGAAATTATTGCCAAAGAACGACCCGATGCAATTTTACTGGGTTTTGGCGGTCAAACCGCGTTGAATTTAGGCTTAGCTTTAGAAGAAGCCGGCGTACTAGCGCAATATGGTGTGCAAGTATTGGGTACCCAGGTTGCTGCTATTCGGCAAACCGAAGACCGAGATATTTTTAAATCTAGTTTAGAACGCATTCACATCAAAACCCCGCGCAGTTTCTGTGTGACCACTACCGAAGCGGCATTAGCTGCTGCTGAGCAAATGGGTTATCCGGTGATGATGCGTTCAGGGTTTTCCTTGGGCGGTTTAGGTTCCGGCAAAATTTCTTCAGCAGAAGAATTACAAGAACGTGCACAAGAATGTTTTACTGGTTCACCACAAATTCTCATTGAAGAATATTTATTTGGCTGGAAAGAATTTGAATATGAAATTGTCCGTGATGCGGCAGGCAATACCTTAACGATTTGTAATATGGAAAATATGGATGCGATGGGTATCCATACCGGTGAAAGTATTGTTGTTGCACCTGCGCAAACCTTAACTAATGCAGAACATCAACAATTGCGTAATATCGCTATTCAAGCAGCTAATTATTTTAATATTATTGGTGAATGCAATATTCAATTTGCTATTAATCCGCAAAATGGTGATTATCGCGTGATTGAAATCAATGCGCGCTTGTCACGTTCCAGCGCCTTAGCTTCGAAAGCAACCGGTTATCCATTAGCTTTTGTGGCAACTAAATTAGCGCTCGGTTGGTTATTATATGAAATTAAAAATAATGTTACGCAACAAACCTGCGCTTTTTTTGAGCCCGCGCTAGATTATTTGGTAGTAAAAATTCCACGTTGGGATACGCAAAAATTAAAAAGTGCTGGTCGTACGATAGGCACAGAAATGAAAAGTGTCGGCGAAGTGATGGGCATTGGCCGTTCATTTCCCGAAGCTTTGCAAAAAGCGGTGGGCATGTTAAACATTGGCGCCTCTTGTTTGAGTGATTATCCGCGTGTAATTGATGATGCCAAAGATGAAATTGCTAATCCAACCGATAGACGTTTGTTTGCACTGTATCAATTTTTTATGAGCGGCGGCACGTTAGCAGAAGCGCAACAATTGAGTCAAATTGATGCTTGGTTTTTATTTCATATTGAACAGATCGCTATTTTTGCTAAACAATTACAAGCTTTTGCTGTGCAACCGAAACAACATGGCCCACTACATGAAGTGGCTCCATTGCAACGACCGATTGAAATGAGCGATGCATTATTGCGTGAAGCAAAAAAATTAGGATTCTCAGATCGCGGTTTAGCGCATTTGTGCGATTACACTGAATCAGCAATACGCGCGCATCGCATTAAACGCGGCATTACACCAGTGGTTAAACAAATTGATACGCTAGCAGGCGAGTTTGCTGCGCAAACTAATTATTTATATTTAACCTATCATGGCACGACACATGATATTACGGCTTTAGCAGATAGACCGGTTTTAATTTTAGGATCAGGCCCTTATGCCATCGGTTCTTCGGTGGAATTCGATTGGTGTGCGGTCAATACAGCACGTACTTTGCGTAAATTAGGTAAAAAAGCAGTTATTATCAATTCCAATCCAGAAACGGTTTCTACCGATTATGATGAATCCGATCGCTTGTATTTCGAACAGCTTACCTTTGAACGTGTTCAAGATATTGCTGATTTTGAACAACCCGCCGGTTTGATTGTGTCGGTTGGCGGTCAAATTGCCAATAATTTAGCATTGCCGCTCGCAACAGCCGGTTATCCTTTATTGGGTACGGCAGCGAGTGATATTGATCGTGCTGAAGACCGAGAAAAATTTTCTGCGTTATTGCATGAACTTAATATTGATCAGCCAGCATGGCAAAAAGTTACCAATTTAGAAAATGCCAAAAAATTTGCGAAACAAATGGGTTATCCAGTATTAATTCGTCCTTCTTACATTCTTTCTGGTGCGGCGATGAATGTCGCTTATGATGATGTTTCATTGCAAGCCTATTTATTGCAAGCCGCAGCAGTGTCTTCTGAGCATCCGGTGGTAATTTCCAAGTTTATTCAAGATGCGAAAGAATTAGAAATTGATGGTGTAGCGAGAAACGGCGAAATTGTTATTGAAGCGATTAACGAACATGTCGAAAATGCGGGTGTACATTCTGGCGATGCCACTTTGGTGTTGCCGCCGCAAAATTTATATTTAGAAACGATTCGCCGTACGAAAAAAATTACCCGTAAAATCGTGCGCGCTTTACGTATTACTGGTCCGTTTAATATTCAATTTATTGCCAAAAATAATCACATTCAAGTGATTGAATGCAATTTACGCGCCTCACGTTCTTTGCCATTTGTGTCAAAAGTAACCAATCATCATTTTATTGAAATTGCCACGCAAGCAATGTTGGGTATCCCAACGTTGCAGCATTATGAAACATTAGAATTAGATTATGTCGGGGTAAAAGCACCACAATTTTCTTATCAGCGCTTGAAAGGCGCGGATCCTGTTCAGCAAGTGGAAATGGCCTCTACCGGTGAAGTGGCTTGTTTAGGTGAAGATTTATATCATGCTTTTTGGTTGGCGTGGCTCGCCTCAGAACAACCCATTGTGAATAATCGGTTATTGGTTTCTATCGCTGATCCTTACAAAGAAAAATTATTGCCCGCGTTAAAAGAATTAGAAGTTGCTGGTTGGCGTATTTATAGTACAGAAGGAACCCATTCTTTCCTATTTAAAAATGGGATTGCCAGTTATTTTGTTTATAAAGCCAGTGTGAACAAAGAGCCGAATATTCAGACGATTATTACTCAGCGTCAAGTCGATATGATTATCAATGTACCCAGCAATAATCGAGCAAATATCCAAACCGATGGATTTAAAATTCGACGATTGGCGATTGACCACCACATTCCACTGATTACCAATGCGCAAAAAGCGCAAATCATGCTGCAATGTTTAATTAACTTAAAAAATACGCCAGAACCCGTGCGTTCGTGGCGTGAAATTGTGGAGGGGCAGCAGTCAGAGGGCAGCAGCCAACTACGCCTTCCACCTTGTGGGGACGCTGTTGAATAAATAAATACACTAGCGTTTTTGTCTCTCCCACAAGGGGAGAGGCAAAAACTTTAGTCCGTAGGTTGGGCTGAGGCGAGAGTGGTATAAGTAATAGGAGCAAAATATAACGATGACAAAAAATTTACTTTTTCAGCGCGACATCATTTCTACCAAAGATTTTACCATCAAAGAAGTTGAACTCATTTTAAAAACCGCTGCGCAATTAAAAGCCCATCCTGCACCAACCGCGCTAACCAATAAACTGATCGCCAATTGTTTTTTTGAACCGTCTACACGTACCCGCTTATCTTTTGAAGCAGCAGCGCTGCGCTTAGGCGCGAATGTGATTGGTTTTGCCAGTGACAGCGGTTTATCGGTACAAAAAGGCGAAACTTTAGCGGATACCATGCGCGTGATGGCAGGTTATGCAGATTTAATTGTGATTCGTCATCCACGAGAAGGTGCGGCTTGTCTGGCAGCAGAAATGGCAAACTGCCCAGTGATTAACGCGGGCGATGGCGCTAATCAACATCCTACACAAGCGTTAATCGATTTGTTTACCATCCAAGCTTGTCAACAGCAATTAAATGGCTTGTCGATTGCTTTGGTCGGCGATTTAAAATACGCACGCACGATTCATTCTTTTATTGATTTATGTTCATTGTTTGATGTACGTCTTTATTTGGTTTCACCGGAGACATTAGCCTTACCGGAAGCGATGTGTGACAAATTAAAAAAACGCGGTATTCGTTTTTCCTGTCATCAAGCTATGGAAGAAATGATTGCCAATGTTGATATCCTCTATATGACGCGTATTCAACAAGAACGCTTTAGTGAAGCAGAGTTTCAGTTGGTTAAAAATCAATTTATTTTAACTGAAAATTCATTGGAAAAAGCCAAGCCAAATTTAAAAATTCTTCATCCATTGCCGCGTATCGGTGAAGTCAGTGTTGATGTAGATAAAACCCCGTATGCTTATTATTTCCAACAAGCGGCCAATGGTATACCGGTACGCCAAGCGTTATTGACATTAGTCTTGAATGAGGCATCACTATGAGCGAAGTATTATCAGTTTCTGCAATTAAAAATGGTACGGTGATTGATCATATTGCACCAGGACAAGCGTTGCGGATTATTCATTTACTATCGTTGCAAACGGATA
>DATAXC010000216.1:0-3451 GCA_036266895.1 Gammaproteobacteria bacterium | reverse complement strand
AGTATGCAATACGATAGCGTTAATTTTACTGCTAAGCGGCAGCATGTTAAGCAGCACGTTGGCGTTTGCGAAGGCTGTTGATGACATACCGGTTACAGTTAAATGGAATTATCGTGATGGCCTTGGACCGCAGCATTGGGGAACATTGCATCCTGAATTCGCAGTGTGTGGCGCTGGTAAAATACAAGCACCGATTAATATTGTTGAACCTATAGCTAGTGGTGATAATCAATTAACAATACGTTATCAAACAGCACCAATGGTGATTATGGATGATGGTAATACGAACTTATTGATAGGTACTCAGCAAACCCTAGTAAATTTAGGACATGGTTTGCAATTGAATTTTCCAGAAACGACCAGCAAGGAACTGATTACTTATAATGGCGAGACTTATCGCCTAGTACAATTTCATTTTCATTCGCCTGCTGAAACTAAATTAGCCGGTCATCAATTTCCATTAGAAATTCATTTTGTCCATAGCGATGAAAAAGGCGCAGGTAAATTATTGGTGATTAGCGTGTTAATAAGATCAGGTAAAGAAAATGCAACATTACAACATATTATTGAGCATATTCCGCTCCGTGGTGAAACAGCTCAAGTGATTGAAGGTGAGCGTGTCAATCCGAATGAATTATTGCCCGCTAATCGCGCTTATTATAGTTTTATGGGATCATTGACCACGCCGCCTTGTTCAGAAGGGGTGCAATGGTTGGTGATGGCTAATACAATCATGGCTTCGCCTTCACAAATTGTTGCATTTAGACAAGCAGCAGGGGGTGCGAATGCACGACCCGTGCAAGCGTTAGAGGGTCGAAAAGTTGAGTTTAATAAATAACTCTCAAACGTTATACTAATATCTTAATTGGGAAACACCATGATACGATTATTGAAAATATTATTTGCCATCATCGCATTACTTATTCTTGTCGCTATATTAATAGCAGGCAGTTTAATTTTATTCGTTGATCCCAATAAACTTAAACCGGTTTTAATTGAAGAAGTAAAAAAACGCAGCAATTATACGCTAACCATCGATGGTGATTTAACTTGGTCTTTTTATCCGCAATTGGGCATCAAAGTAGAGCACATGACGTTGCGTATGCCAAATCAAGCAACCGCTTTTGTTGATTTGCGTGGTGTGCGTGTGGCAATGGGTTGGCAACAGTTGCTGGAAGGCACAAAAAAATTGCAAGGTGATGTGCATATTGCCGAAGTGAAGTTATCTAATGTCCAAGCTAAACAAGCGCATGTTGGGTTACATTGGCAAAATAATACGTTGATGTTACAGCCGCTTACCGCATCGCTCTATAGTGGTACGTTGCAAGGCGTTGCACAAATACAATTATTAACCGCTGAACCGATTTGGCATTGGCAAGTGACGCTAGATCATATTCAATTAAAACCTTTATTGCGCGATGTGAATGGCACTGACAGTAAAATTCAAATTAATGGTATTGCACAAGTTAAATTTCAAGCTAACACACAAGGCAATACCAAAACACAACTCCTCACCTATTTGAATGGCGATGTGGTTTATAATGTACAACACGGTGTTCTCGAAGGCGTTGATTTTAATTATTTGCTGCAAAGTGCCGATGCATTGCTGAGTAAACAGCCATTGACCTTACCTGCTAATCTGAATCAAACTGCATTTGAAAATTTTGCTGGTACAACGATTATCAAGAATGGTTTAGCAAAAGATAATTTCTTGCTGTCTGCTGCTGCATTTACCGTCAAAGGTGAAGGTACCGTCAATTTACTAGATGAAACGTTAGATTATCAATTGCAATTAATGCCATTAAATATGGCCGCTTTAAAATGGCCGGTGCCTATCCTCATTGATGGTAATCTTGCGCATCCAAAAATAGGTTTAGATACGACTAAGTTAAAAACATTGTTAATGCAAGAACAACTGGAACAAGTGCAGCAAAAAGCGCAAGAACACATTAAACAATTACCAGCAAAAGTCGATAAATTTTTGAAAAATATTTTAAAGCAGTAATGAGAGCAAAATATGCGGGTTATTTCTTGTAATTTAAATGGTATTCGTTCTGCGGCACGCAAAGGATTTTTTACTTGGGTGCGCGAACAACAAGCGGATATTATTTGTGTGCAAGAATTAAAAGCACAAGCGGCTGATATACAAGATGCGCAATTTCAATTAGACGGTTATCACGCTTATTTTTCTTATGCAGAAAAAAAAGGCTATAGCGGTGTAGGTATTTATTCGCGGCAACAACCGAAAGCAGTAGTGACAACATTAGGTTGGCCATTAGCCGATCAAGAAGGACGTTATGTCGCGTTAGATTTAGATGGATTGTGGGTGGCTTCTTTATACATGCCATCAGGCACCGCAGGAGAACATCGTCAAACAGCCAAATATACGTTTTTAGACGAGTATCTCGTGCACTTGCAACAATTAAAACAGTATGATGGCGATTGCATTATTTGTGGTGATTGGAATATTGCGCATAAAACCATTGATTTGAAAAATTGGCGCGGCAATCAAAAAAATTCAGGATTTTTACCTGAAGAACGTGCGTGGATGGATCGTTTATTTGGTGAAGTGGGATTTCTTGATGCATTTCGATTGGTGAATGAATTGCCAGATCAATACACCTGGTGGTCTAACCGCGGCCAAGCCTGGGAAAAAAATGTCGGTTGGCGGATTGATTATCAAGTGATTACCCCTGGTTTGCAGAGTAAGGTTAAATCAGCGGAGATTTATAAAACACAACGTTTTTCTGACCATGCGCCGTTGGTGATGGATTATCGATAAAGTGTTTTTCCTCGCTATCCTAAGGATTTTTTAAGTTAAATTTTATATGATAATAGTATAGCCATGATGTTTTAGGAGCTAATACTGTCCCATGCCACAGTCAGCACTTTTATCACCGATAGCGCCTCCTTATGACCAACAAGCCAGAGGCCCAGCTGACCTCAAGCAAGCACTAGATGCGTACATGGCAGAAAGCCAGCGCCATTATACTGCTGGTTCTTTAAAATCTCTCACTCCTTTGTATATTTGGTATGAATTTGGCCAGCAAAAAGCCTTATTGCGTATCGATCCCTGCTTGCCTTCTGACCAAGCCAATCAAGAACAACCATCCAACCCATTGCAGCCCCCGCATATTTGGTATGCAGATGCTTATTGTCGGTCAATTAAGACCAATCAACCGATTTTCGCGCTTTTAACGCAATTTTATCAGCAGTACGACGCTGATTTAAAAGTCTATCTACATGATTATTATCAATTAATTATTCAAAAAGAAATGCTGCAATCTACTCAAGAACAAGGCCCCACTCATGAATTGTTAACCGACCCGCAACATGCTCGCAACACCCTCGATCATTGGGCACAAGAACCGCTGCCTACTGTTGAAAATTGGGCCAGTATGTTTAATAATAGACCCGTTACCGTAGTTACTGCTTGCGTTGAAGAGAAGAA
>DATAXC010000205.1:0-5682 GCA_036266895.1 Gammaproteobacteria bacterium | reverse complement strand
ATAATGCGCGTAGTGATCGCGGCGGCTATCGACCTAAATCAGCAAAACCGGCTGGTGATCGCCCTTATACGCCCTATAAAGATAAGGCCAAATTTGCCAAAACGACTGATGATCGTGATTATAGTTACAAAGCAAAACCGGCTAAAGCATCAAAAGGAGAATTTGATGATGCACCGCTAGTCACCGTTAAGAAACGTTCATCTTCTTCACCAAAACCTTGGGATAAAAACAAGAAAAGCGGTTACGGTGAAAAAAAATTCGCTGATCGTGATCGCGATCATAAACGACCCTCATCAGAACGCCGTTTCTCGAGTAGAGAGAGAGATGGGGATAGGGATAATAACAGAGATAGAAATCCGGCAGCTAAACGGGGAACATTTGCCGGTGCTGCAAAACCCGCAAAAAAATATGGTGCTAGCTTTAAGCATAAAAAAGCGGGCGGGGCTGGTGCGAGGGATAGAAAGCCGCGGGATTGAACAAAGAAACGTTGGGCTTCGCAAGCTCAGCCCAACCTACGGCACCCTCCCCCACAAGTGGGGGGAGGGGAAATAAGATGGGTCAAGTTTTTTCCCTACACTAAAAAACAGGGCATTTTTTACCAGACCGTGAACGGTTACTTTCAATTTACTGGGTTACAAATGCATTCGTAACCGTTCAACAGGGTACCGGAATACACGAAAAACGGCCGGCTTTGAGTCAAGGTTCGATGAAAAAGTTGGCCAAAAAGCGCAGCATACACGCTAGTATGTGAGCATTTTTGGCCAACTTTTTCATCGAAGATTGACCAAAGACGGCCGTTTACATGCGAGGAATAAACATTTATCCCATCCCTAACACCACACGCCACTCTGCTATGGTCACCGGCGTCACAGACAAACGATTGCCTTTACGCAAAATCACCATGTGTTTCAATTGGGCTTGTTGTCTGATTTCTTCCAAAGTAATCACGCGAGAAAATTTGCGAATTAAACGAATATCCACCATGAACCAACGTGGATTGTCAGGCGTACTGGCAGGATCAAAATGATCAGATTGAATATCCCAAGCCGTGTGATCTGGATAACCTTCTTTTACTATTTCCACAATGCCGGCGATGCCTGGTTGAGGACAACTGGAATGATAAAAAAACGCTTGATCACCTTTTTTCAAATCATCACGCAACATATTACGGGCTTGGTAATTACGCACACCGTCCCAATGTTCTGTTTGTTTGGAACGGCGGCTTAAATCATCAATACTGAAACACGCTGGCTCCGATTTGAGTAGCCAATAGTGCATTAAAAAAATTCCTATTAAAACTTCTTCATTAAATCAAAAAATTCATCGTTGGTCTTAGTCCCATGCATTTTATCCATGAGAAATTCAACCCCGCCTTCTTCCATCGGTTGCAGTAATTTGCGTAAAACCCAACGTATTTGCAAAGCATCTTTATCGACAAATTTTTCTTCACGACGCGTACCACTACGGTTAACGTTAATTGCCGGATAAATACGTTTTTCTGCTAACTGTCGACCTAAATGGATTTCCATGTTGCCGGTACCCTTAAATTCTTCATAGATCACATCATCCATTTTAGAACCGGTTTCAATCAATGCTGTAGCGATGATCGTTAAACTGCCACCTTCTTCAATATTACGTGCGGCACCAAAAAAGCGCTTCGGACGTTGCAAGGCATTTGAATCAACACCGCCGGTTAACACTTTACCCGAAGCAGGAACGACGGTATTATAAGCTCGCGCTAAACGGGTTATAGAATCAAGCAAGATCACCACATCACGTTTATGCTCAACTAACCGCTTGGCTTTCTCAATCACCATTTCTGCTACTTGCACATGCCGATTAGCAGGTTCATCAAAGGTACTGGCAATCACTTCACCTTTTACCGAACGTGACATTTCTGTGACTTCTTCTGGTCGTTCATCAATCAATAATACGATCAAATAACAATCAGGGTGATTATGGGTAATCGAATGCGCTATGTTTTGCAACATCATGGTTTTACCGGCTTTCGGTGGTGAAACAATTAAACCACGTTGGCCTCTACCAAATGGGGCAACCAAATCAATAATACGCGCAGTAATATCTTCTTTACTGCCATTACCACATTCCATCTTTAATTGTTTGTCAGCAAATAAAGGCGTTAAATTTTCAAATAACACTTTATTTTTGGCGTTTTCAGGCGCTTCAAAGTTGATTTCATCGACTTTCAACAAAGCAAAATAACGTTCACCTTCTTTAGGAGGACGAATTTTCCCAGAAATGGTATCGCCAGTGCGTAAGTTGAAACGGCGGATTTGACTGGGAGAGACATAAATATCATCTGGTCCCGCAAGATAAGAGCCTTCTGCTGAACGCAAGAAACCAAAGCCATCTTGCAAAATTTCCAATACACCGTCTCCGTAAATATCTTCTCCTCGTTTTGCATGTTCTTTTAATATAGCGAAAATAATGTCTTGTTTCCTCGAACGAGCCATATTTTCTAATCCATATTGTTCGGATAAACCAATTAGTTCAGCCGCATTTTTTTTCTTAAGCTCAGTTAAATTCATAGTTATTTAAACCTTAGTAAGCATGTTGTTGATTGGTTGATTGTTAACACAGAAATGATACCTAATAACCACAAATTTAAACGCTAAGGAATGCACAAAAGGTAAAAAGTGGGGTTATCGAGTTCATAAAAATAACACTAATCTAATAAAATAGCTAGGCCTTAGTATGTATTAAACGCTCAAATATGGCTATCAATAAATTTAATTAAATCCGTTTTATTGATCATGCCAACTTGTGTGCCTTTGACTTGTCCATTTTTGAAAATAATCAGGGTTGGAATACCACGAACACCAAATTTCGGTGGTGTGCCTTGATTGTGATCAACATCGAGATTAACAAATTTCACCTTATCCGTCGAATAAGTTTTTGCTACTTCTTCCAAGATAGGCGCTAGTGTTTTACATGGGCCGCACCATTGCGCCCAAAAATCTACAACAACAGCAACACTGGATTGAATCACTTCTTTTTCAAATGATTCATCAGTTACAGCCTGGATCTGATTACTCATAATAATACCTTTTTGTGGGTTAAAAGAATAAAAACGCTATGCTCTTGCTTAAATCTATCTTACCTTAGGCGCAACAGTTTGACCAATAATAAAGTCTAACGATGGTTCACCACAATACTGGGCAATTTCAGCCCGTACTTGGTTACGCAATAGGGTAATATCAGACCATTCCGATCCCATTGAAAGAATGGGCGAGCAAATTGTAACGATTATTTTACCGGGTCGCAATAATTTTTCATCATCTCGCCAAATTGATCGGGTGCCTTGTAATGCGATCGGGCAGACAGCAATGCCTTGCTCTGCCGCAATTTTAAATGCGCCCAAACGAAAAGGCCGTAAACCAGCAGTATAGCCAAATGTGCCTTCAGGAAAAATTAAAATCGAATCTCCTGCCGCTAAAGCGGCTTCAATATGTTGCGTATCTTCTATTCCTTTCGGCAAATCTATTCTATCTAATGGTAAATAATCTAACCGACGTATCATTGTCCCCAATATCGGCTGAGAAAATAATTCTTTTTTTCCAACAAAGCGCGTGCCTGCGGGTAATATGCTCAATAATACAATGGCATCTAAATAACTCGCATGATTGGCAACATATACAAATGGTGTATTGGGTTGCGGCGGGAAAGCGCCGATTTTCTTAATCGGACAACCTATCATGATACACAATCCTTTTGCCCAATAACGACAAACAGCAGCGGCTGTCTTCATTGGCGTAAAACGCACAATCGCATAAAGAAATAATAGGGTGATCGCCATGATCAGTGCGGCATAAACGGTATAAAATATTTTTCCTATCGTCACCACACCATCTATGCATTTTTTCCATCCCCAACGCACTCCTAATTTTACTGTTTGCAACCAAGGTGGCGTTAGCGATCGCGAAAGTTTGCCTTGTAAATATAACGTCTTACAAGCAGCGCGTTGTAATTTACCGCTGGATGTTTTAGGAATCATACGCGGTGCGGTTAATACAACCTGATCTGGCACTATATCTAAAGCTGCGGCGATTGCTTCTAGTACAGCATGAATGATTGCTGTGCGTTTCATTTTATTTTTTTCTTTTGTTTCCGCAACAATAATCAGTTGCTCAGTACCACGCTCCGCATTGGTTACACCAAATGCAACAATGCAGCCTTGCCGTAATCCGGCAACATGGCTAGCAACGCCTTCAATTTCAGCGGGATACAAATTGCGACCCGCTTTAATAATCAAATCTTTACTACGTCCGGTAACAAATAATTCATTCTCGGCAATATAGGCTAAATCACCCGTATCAACCCAGCCATCGGCATGAAAAACTGCCGCAGTCGCACGTGGGTTATGATAATAACCCTGCATGGTAGAAGGACCACGGAATTGTAAATAACCCACCGTGCGATCCGCCAATACTTGACCGCCTTCATCCACCACGCGTATTTCATGACCCTCAATCGGTATGCCGCAAGAAACAAAAGCCAAGGTATCTTTATCAACAGTCCGATCAACTGCTATACCGGTTTTATTATCTGTAATCGCTTGCGCTTGGCGATTTTCTTCAAATTTTTCTCTATTTATATAATCTACTCGAAACGGCTGTCCTAAACGTGGAATGGTTAATCCGACCGTCGATTCTGCCAATCCGTAAACCGGCACTAGGGCATTATATTGAAAGCCAAAAGCTGCAAATTTTTCTGCAAATTGCTGCAAGGTACGTGGATATACTTTTTCCGCACCATTCACCGCCATGCGCCAACAACTTAAATCCAATCCTTCTAATAAAGCCGGAGGAATTTTACGGATACATAATTCATAGGCAAAATTTGGCGCGCCAGAAATCGTCCCGCGATGATGATGGATCGTCCATAACCAACGTTCCGGACGATTCAAAAAAGAAAAAGGGGTCATCAAGACTAATGGAATGCCGTAATAAAAACAGCCTAACCACATGCCAATCAACCCTAAGTCATGATAAAGCGGCAGCCAACTCACTGCGACATCTTCTGGGGTAATCTGCGCAGCTTTACCGTAAGCACGTATATTGGCCAGCAAATTGGCATGCGTCAATAACACGCCTTTCGGATCGCTAGTGCTGCCCGAAGTATATTGCAGCAATGCAGCATTATCCGCTTTTGCTTGAAACGTCGGCATCAATTCTTGTGGATTCAATAAAGCCGCCACCGTCACAACCGCTTTGATGCTCGGCACGAACGCTTGCAATAAATAACTTAATTTTTCTGCTTCGGTAAAAGTCACCAAAATACGTGCTTCCGCATTATTTAAAATGCGTGCCTCGGTTTTCGCATAAACTTCTAACATGTGCGCGCGAAACGGCGGATAAATTGGCGCTGGAATACCGCCCGCTAATAAAGTACCAAAGAAAGCATACATAAATGCCGGACTGGTAGGCTGCATAATCGCTACTGTTTCACCTTCTTGCAATCCTCGTTCGCGCAATCCACAAGCAACGCGCATTGCAGAAATAAATAAGGTTTCGTAGGTAATAATTTCTTGCCCGCCATTTTCTAGCTGAAAATAAATATGGGGTTTTTTCGGTGATTTCTCCGCATATAATGTCAACACATCGAGCAAAGTCTCTGCTTGAGTGGGGTCAACCGTGACTCTTTCGTCGTGAGTAATTTGCA
>DATAXC010000194.1:0-3629 GCA_036266895.1 Gammaproteobacteria bacterium | reverse complement strand
CAAACCAACCGGAAACCCTATTACAAATTGTTTGTGGTGCCGATAATGTTAAACCCGCAATGAAAGTAGCGGTAGCTATGATTAATGCGCAGCTACCCAGTGATCTAACCATTACTCAAAGTACTATTCGTGGTGTTGATTCATTTGGCATGCTTTGTTCTGCAAGAGAACTAGGATTAACAGAAGAAAAAGAAAGCAAAGGCATACTTGATTTACCAAAAGATGCACCGATTGGCAAAGATATTCGTGAATATTTACAATTACAAGATGATATTTTAGATATTTCAGTTACACCAAATCGCGGTGATTGTTTAAGTATACGTGGTTTAGCACGTGAACTCGCGGCATCATTGCAAAGTGCTTTATTGCCAAAAAAAATATCCACTCATCCTATAAAAAAAGCCACAGCAAGCAAATTTCCGATTACACTCAATACTAAAAATGCTTGCCCACGTTATGTTGGCCGTATTATTCGTCAAGTAAAAGCCGATACAGCATCACCAATCTGGTTACAAGAACGCTTACGTCGTAGTGGTATTCGCTCAATCAGCCCCATTGTGGATGTGACTAATTATGTCATGCTGGAATTAGGCCAACCGATGCATGCATTTGATTTGGCGACCATCCAACAAGGTATTCAAGTGCGTTATGCTAAACCCGGTGAAAAAATTGCTTTACTGGATGGCAGTGAAAAAGTCTTAGATAATCAAACCATGGTGATTGCTGATCATCAACAGCCCTTAGCGATCGCGGGTGTGATGGGCGGATTAAGTTCAAGTGTTACTTTACTAACAACTGATATTTTGTTGGAAAGTGCTTATTTTTCACCTGAAGTGATTGCTCGCCAACGTCAAGCCTACCAATTATCTTCTGAATCCGCCTATCGATTTGAACGTGGTATTGATCCTACCATGCAAGCTGAAGCCATTGACTATGCAACACAATTAATTATTTCCATCACTGGTGGAGAAGCAGAAGAGATCATCGAAGTAGTTGAACCTAACTATTTACCGCAACCGCCTGTTATTCATTTATCCCATGAACAAGTGACACGTTTATTAGGCATTAAATTATCTAAACAACACATAGAACAAATTTTTGATCGATTAAAATTTGTTTGGATGGTATTACCGCACGATGAATGGGAAATAACCCCGCCACCTTATCGGAACGATATTACGATCGCAGAAGATGTGATTGAAGAAATCGCACGTTTATATGGTTATAACAATATTCCTACCCATCATTTACAAGCGCGGCTTACATTACCTGCTGCAGAAGAAATGGCTAGTGATGGACATATAAAACGTTTAAAACAGATCTTAACTGATTTGGGTTATCACGAAATAATTTCTTATAGTTTCGTGGATAAGCAATTACAAACCTTATTTGATCCACAAATCGCGCCGCGTGAATTACTCAACCCGATCAGTGCCGATATGTCGGTGATGCGTACTAATTTGTGGCCTGGTTTAATTAATGCCCTGATTTATAATCAAAGCCGACAACAGCAACGAATACGTCTATTTGAAGTGGGCACCTGTTTTATTAGCCACGAACAAAACCTACAGCAACCGTTAAAATTGGCTGGGATGATTGCCGGACCCGCTTACCCAGAACAGTGGGGTTTAAACGCACGAAAAGTAGATTTCTATGATTTAAAAGGAAACATCGAGGCGCTATTATCATTACAAGGTTGCGAAGCAATTTCTTTCATTCCCGCTACCCATCCAGCGTTACATCCAGGTCAAACCGCATCTATTTGTCAAAAAAACAACCAGATTGGCTGCTTAGGTGTTTTGCATCCCAGTATCTTACAAAGCCTGGATTTAACCGACCCCGTGTTTTTATTCGAATTAGACTTATCCTTATTGCAATATCCCCAACTCGTTTGCACCCAAGACATTTCTAAATTTCCAGAAATCAGACGAGATTTGGCAATTCTTGTAAAACACACTATACCAGCGCAAAGAATTCAGGATACAATAAGGGAGACAGCGGGGGATTGGTTGAAAGACGTCTTTATTTTTGATATTTATCAAGGTAAAGGCATCGCCCCGGATCTAAAAAGTGTGGCGCTGGCTTTGATTTGGCAACATCCAACGCGTACACTAGTAGATGAAGAAATCACCGTGTTGATGGATCAAATCCTCAACATATTAAAGGGACAAGTAGGGGCAGAATTAAGGAGTTAACTATGGCGACGTTAACAAAAGCCGATCTTGCTAAACATCTAGATGAAGAAATTGGCCTCACAATCCGTGAAGCTAAAAAAATCGTTGAACTTTTTTTTGAGAGTGTTGCTCATTCTTTAATCCATGCTAAACCGGTTAAACTGTCTAGCTTTGGTAACTTTGTCTTAAATGACAAAGAAGAACGTCCGGGTCGTAACCCAAGGACTGGTGAGCCGGTGCCGGTAACCGCACGACGTGTTGTCACTTTCCATTGCGGTCAAAAATTGAAAGCCCGTGTTGAAAAACATGCTGCTGAAAAAACGGAAGGAAATCCTGTTGGAAAAGAATAATAAACGCAAACAAAAAGGTGGACAAAATTTGCCACCTATCCCAGAGAAACGTTATTTTGCGATTAGCGAAACGAGTTTTCTCTGTGGCGTTAAAGCCTATGTCTTGCGCTATTGGGAACAAGAATTTCCACAATTAAAACCAGTGAAACGACGTGGGAATCGCCGTTACTACCAATTACCTGACATTTTACTGGTCCGCCAAATCAGCAAATTATTGTATGAAGATGGCTTTACCATTGAAGGTGCGCGTGCACAATTAGCAAGCACGAACACTACACAAACGGTTAGTCAAGCAGTAAAATCAGATACCAACGTAAAAAAAATCATTGCAGATCTTGAAACTGTCTTGCAAAATCTACAGTCTGATGTAACCACTACCTGTCATTAACAAACCAGTCCCCTCCCCCCTTGCGGGGGAGGGTTAGGGTGGGAGGTAGAATTTAGAAGACCCCCCTCCCTAGCCCTCCCCCGCAAGGGGGGGAGGGAATCGTTCACCTATTTTTCGATAACGCTCCACAAGGGAAGAGGCAAGTACTTTTTTATATTTATATAATTATTCAACATCGGGGCGTAGCGCAGTTTGGTAGCGCACTTGCATGGGGTGCAAGGGGTCGCCGGTTCAAATCCGGCCGTCCCGAATGACAAAAGTCATCCAAGGAAGAGATGATACAATTAAGGAAACAATACATGGAAAAAATTTGGTTGAAAAATTATCCCCCAGGCGTACCTGCAGAAATTAATCCCGATGCTTATCAATCTCTGGTGGAAATATTTGAAAAAAGTTGTTTGCACTATCCAGATCATGCCGCACTGTATGGATTAGGTACGACTTTAACTTATCAACAGTTAGACGAATTGAGTCGTGACTTCGCCGCTTACCTACAAAATAAATTAAACTTAGTCAAAGGCGATCGCATTGCGATTATGCTGCCTAATATTTTGCAATATCCAATTGCTTTGTTTGGTGCGTTACGAGCAGGCTTGGTGATTGTCAATGTGAATCCACTGTATACCGCTGATGAAGTAGCGCATCAATTACATGATGCCGAGGCATCTGCGATTATTGTTTTAGCTAATTTTGCCAATACTTTAGAAAAAGCATTAC
>DATAXC010000184.1:0-2514 GCA_036266895.1 Gammaproteobacteria bacterium | reverse complement strand
CAGGAATTATAATAGAAAAAGAACAAGAAACAGAAGAGCAAAAAATAGATCGTCTGATAAAAGTAATATATTCCAAAATTGTTAATTCGAGCATTCCAAGTAGCGATGTAATCAGTGAATTGCGTGTCGCATTTATTTATGCGGATACATTTGCTATCAGCAAATTCTGTAAAAGACTTGTTGAATATCAGTCTAAGCTTAAATCAAAAGAAAACATGCAAGAATTAGAAATGCTATGTCGAATTTTATATTTAGAAGAACGAAATAAATCAGCTAAAGATCCTAAATTGGCAGACGGGGATTTGGCCGGCTGGTTAAGGTTTTATCTTAACTTGCAACAAATGCACTATCAATTAACGACTAAAAAAAATAAAAGCATTTCACTCAATGAGGTTTTTTCACAGATTGACTGCTTGGAGACGGCAAATGCGATACAATGTCAATGGTTTATTGATAAAATAGCGCATGGTTGGCCAGAAAATTTGTTTGCAGAGGTGTTGAACAGATATCGACAACGCTATGCGATGAGTAGAACAAGCAGTGTATTTTATGCTTATTTGGAATGGGAGAAACTCACGCGTGTACTCAAGAAAGCGAGAAATCAGGCGGATATGGTTGCTGATATACCTTATTTTAATCAGGTGCTGACTGGGTTGCCTGAAAAAGAGCGCGAAGTTTTTTTGCGGCGCATCCATACGGTTTCTTCGATTGAGCAGCGACAATGGCTTGTTTGGGCTATGTTTCAATGCGAAGTCGAATCTTTTATGCATAATCCTCAGATGTTTCTTGAAAATTCATTGGTAAAACCGGTAACAGAAAGTTGTTTGAGGCAGGCATTGTTTTCATCTGCCGCAGAGAGTGATTTTAGGATGGCTTTGCCGCTTGATACAGAGGGCTTGCGTTATTTTGTGCCTGCTTTTACATCTAATAATCCTGAACGGCGATTTTCTGCTTTAGGTTTGCGGCGTGAGGAGGTGGTCAATATATTACAAAATAGAAAACATGATTTGGAGGCGCGCAAGCTAATCAGCCAAGAAATTTATGTGACTTTTTCTGGCGAGGAATTTCAAGATGAAGTATTAGAATTTAAAATATTACGCGCTGCTTTGGCAACGCATCAGCGTGCATTGGAAGTGCTTTGTGAGAGTATAATAAAATATTATTATGGTAATTTAAATCGAGTTACCCCGGATAATCCTGAGAAAATAAAACATCTCTTGGGCAGTAAAAAAAATGATCGGAAAGCGCAGAGTTGGCTTACAGAAATCAAACAATGTGAACATCAAATAAATAATAGTAAAGAAGTTATTGCGCAAGCAATAGTTTCTGTGGATTTTTATGAGAGATATCTTGAATTGATAGGTAGAAATGCTAATTTAGGTTATTTTACCGCTTTACTATGTACGCAAAGTTTAAAAAATCGTTCCTTGATTGTCGCTGAATTAGTAAAAAATCCCGAAGAACCATTGAAGATGGTTGTACGTCATATAGAGCCTAATAAACCGATAATGTTTTGGGCGGTAGTAAATAGAAACAATCCTTTTGATTTCGAACTCATATTAGAAGAAACAACGCCATCGTCATTGTTGCGTCTTTTTCTGCAGGCAGATTATAACATTCGTGGTTTTGGACAATGGTTAGTTAGTAAAGGTTTTCCCCATACACCCAATTGGAAAATAGTGGGTACTTGTTTAGAAGAGATTGCCAAGGGACTCATTAAGTTTACGCCTCAGTTCAGAGAAGAAGATCAGGCTTATGTCTTGGCAATTAAAATTTTCTTGGGGTGGTTTAATTTTCAATTCCAAGAAAATATTCAAATACTTTATAACCATCTATTTGTTAGAAATGGAAATATGGAAGCTCGGTTGCAGTATTATTCAAGGATAATGTCTAGAATAGTAACTGATGAATATTTGCCCGCTTATTTTTTGCAACAGTTTCGTTTTGATGCCACAGCAGCTTCAAGAAGACGTGAATCCTTAACAATCTCGGATTTTATTACGCAAGCGGTAAGAGATGAATTTAAGCTATTTTGCCAACGAGCGGCTATCTATGCGGTTGAACATAACCAGGTTAATTTATTAAAAGCACTCGTGCCGCCCAAGCAAGAAATTATTTTTTGTTACCAACAAAAATTTCGTTTGCATCGTGAGATTGAAACGATAGAGATACAGCAAGCTATTGTAGAAGGTTATTATGAGATTTTACAAAAAATTAACAGCAAATCTGATCCCATCATTTATCTTGATGTGCTGAAAGATCAATTACGTCAAAAAGAGATAGAAATAGAGCAAAAGTTGTTAACGGCATTTGATCCGAAAAATAATGCAAATAAAGGCTGGCTAAGAAGAGAGCTGTTGCCTGGTGAAGAAATACCAAATGAATGGAAAATAGAAGCAAAACACAATTATGCAGAAAAAATTAAGAGTGAAATGATGCGATATCGTCTTTCTGAAGCTAGAATTCTTGGTGTATTGATGTCAAAAGATGAATTAACACTCTGTTTGCAAGAGT
>DATAXC010000170.1:0-2897 GCA_036266895.1 Gammaproteobacteria bacterium | reverse complement strand
CGATAAGGAAACGCCGTGCATGACGATCGGATAAAGCGCTCGAATGCGATCAAGGTAATCTAATGGTTTACCGCCCGGCACTAAATAATTTTCAGTAATGATTTCAAACCAATCTAATTTGGGCGGCGCTTGTAAAATAGTTTCATAGTAATCTGGCCGTAACCCTAAACCAAATCCTAAAAATGGGCGTGAGAGCAGAGCCATGTTGCTGAGCCTTCCAAAAAAATAAAACCGGACATGATGAATGCCCGGCTTTATGCGCTTAACGATTTAAGATTAACCTTCTTTACCGCCAACTTGATCACATTGCATTTTGGTCATTGCAACAAAGCCTTGACCTTTGCAAGTGTTTTGTCCTTTACAAGCATTACTTGCTGATTTGCAGCTACCTTTACCTTTACAGGCATTCACACCATAACAATGTGTCATTTTTTTGCCCATATCTGCACTGGCAATTGCTGGTGCTAAGGAAAATACGGCGGCTGCGCCGATGGCTAATGCGATTCCGACTGCTTTGGTTTTCATAACAAACTCCTTTTGATTGGTCCGCAGAAAATTGGTCTTAAACAATTCAGTATAGGGATAGAAAAAATAGATAGTCAAGGACAATTTATGCCGCAAAAAAGCGATTTTTTGCTATTCCCTTAAGAAAAACTGGGTTGGTTTAGGGTATTTCCCAGATAGGAAAAACCCTGTTTTTTCATTTAAACTGGAGGTACTGCTTCTCCCTTTCTTTGACGATTCAACAAGGAGTTTGACCATGAAACAGACCATCGCAAAAGTCGTTGCAATTGTAGTCAGTGCTAGCTTGGTAGGCTGTTCAAATATGGGCCAAGATGAAACTGTCGGGGTTGGCGCCGGTGCGGTAGCCGGTGGTTTATTAGGCAGCTTGGTTGGTGGCGGAACCGGTAAAGCCGTAGCAGTGGGTGTGGGTATTGTTGCCGGTGCCTTAGTTGGCGGCGCGATTGGTAAATCTATGGATGAGGCTGACCAAGCTAAAATGAGTCAATCTTTGGACAGCAATAGCCCAACTTATTGGACCAATAATAAAACTGGCGCTAAATATGAAGTTGTCCCAGGCAAATGGGTCACCGTCAATGGTAACTCTAATTGCCGTAACTATTATACGATTGGTTATGTCAATGGTAAGAAAGAAAAAATATATGGCACCGCTTGCCGTAATGCGAATGGTACATGGCAAAATGTGTCTACGAAGTAAATTGATAATCTGCTAACGAGGGCGGCAGAGGTCGACACCCTGCCGCTATCTCCAAAATAAAGAGATAAAAATCGCCTCTCTCTTGATGAGGGCGTTGCTGAATAAACACACTAGCACTTTTGCCTCTCCCCTTGTGGGGGCGTTGTTGAATAAATACGCCTAGAGAGCTTTTGCCTCTCCCCTTGTGGGAGAGGCCGACGCGCAAAGCGCGGCGGGTGAGGGGTGATTCGTCTCCGCAAGACGCAGCAGAGTTTACCCCGCACTTGTTGCGGGGCAGCGGCCTCTCCCACAAGGGGAGAGGCAATTCTCATCACTTTTTTATATGTTCTCTCACACTTGCAAATTAACGCCGCTGCTTTCATAATAACCGACCTTTTGCCCTAATAACTAAAATCACGATAAATTTACAAAAATCGAGTATACCCGCATGTCATACGATAAACCTGCTGCTGCCACTTATACCGCCAAACCGGTTGATGAAAACGGTCATGTTCATTATACCGAAGAAGAAAACCAAACTTGGTGTGATTTGATTACCCGGCAAGTGCCGTTACTGCAAAATCGTGCTTGTGATGAATATCTGCAAGGGTTAAAGATATTAAATTTTCCTACTGACCGCATTCCACAATGTTATGAAATTTCTCAAAAATTACAAGCGACTACCGGTTGGGCGCTCGAGCCAGTCCCTGCATTGATTCCTTTTGAACATTTTTTTCAATTATTAGCGAACAAAAAATTTCCTGCTTCAACATTTATTCGCCGGCGTGAAGAATTAGATTATTTACAAGAACCAGATATTTTTCATGAAATTTTTGGTCATTGCCCGTTATTAACCAATCAAGCTTATGCGGATTTTACTCATTTATATGGCAAATTAGGCTTAATCGCTTCTGCAGAAGATCGTGAATTATTAGCTAAATTATATTGGTTCACCATCGAATTTGGTCTGATGCAAACAGCAACCGGCATACGTGCTTATGGTGGTGGGATTCTTTCTTCTAAAAATGAAACGATTTATAGTGTAGAAAGTCCAAAGCCGCAACGCAAACCATTTGAGATATTAGAAGTATTACGTACACCGTATCGTATCGACATTATGCAGCCGATTTATTTTGTGATTAACAACTTTGATCTCTTATTTGAGCTAGTCAAAACAGATTTAATCGAACTGATGCATGAAGCGCGCCGCTTAGGCATGTACCCACCTGTATATGATGAAAAAGGAGTATGGTAATGACTGAATTAAGTACAATTCGCTGTGTCGGTTGTGAAGGGGGTATACCCGCATTAACAGCAGATGAAATCAAGCAATTGATGCCGCAAATTCCACAGTGGCAAATCAGTAATGACCATAAATGGTTAAGCCGTGATTTTAGTTTTAAGAATTTTTATCATACCATGGCATTTGTGAATGCAATTGCCTGGATGGCGCACCAAGAAAATCATCATCCTGATTTAGAGGTGGGTTATAATCGTTGCCGCGTCAAATATAATACGCATGCTATCGATGGTTTAACAAAAAATGATTTCATTTGTGCTGCAAAGGTAGATGCTTTGTAATTATTCATGTTCTGATGGTTGGTAAGACCCTCTCCCGCCCTTCGGGCACCCTCCCCCACAAGTGGGGGAGGGGATAAAATCCGAATTCATTGTATTATCGAAAGAAAAAACTTTGACC
>DATAXC010000165.1:0-2271 GCA_036266895.1 Gammaproteobacteria bacterium | reverse complement strand
GGTCAACACCGTCTTCCCGCAGCTTGACTGCGGAAAGACGACAGGTAGTATGGTTGTGGATAATGGTATGATTGGCACTTATTTTTTTAGCTTAAAAGACCGAAGTGCCTGAGAAGTAGCAATATTATTATTTAACATATGCGCTACGGTTGACGGCCATAAACTACCATCGCAAGCAGCCGTAATTCCACCGTAGAACAAACCACCAATAAACGCGCTCAACCTTAATCCTTTGCTGTGAACTGCACCAAACACAGTGCTACTCACTAGCACAGACCCGACCGTCGCCTGCTCTTCTGTGAACTCGCACTCCTTTTGAAAAACATCTTTCGATACTTGCAGACATAGCCCTCGAAAAATGAACTCTTCTGCTATAGGGACAATAAAACGGGCAGAAAAACGAAAACTTCTACTGCAGATATGTTTATACGAAATACCATTATGCGTTCCCACTTGAGCAGGATCCAGCTTTGCAAAAAAGGGGTGCTGCATAATAATACTTGTAAATTTACCGTCAAGAAGCTGCACCAACACACCTGCACCACATTCCATTGCTATGCGAAAGCTATCATGAGGATAGAAAGATTTTTCGTAAAAATGCTTGCCATAAAACTTATTAATCGAATTTCTGGCTGATATGACATAGGGATTAGAACTCATCAGACTGAACTTTTCATTTTCGCCATTGTCGCTGGGCAGTTTGCGTAACGGTGCAAGATAGAAGTGATCGTTGTCATTACTCTTCTGCTGCGATGCACGCAGTATGCTCCAGGCTGGCTGCAAATACGGGCTGAAGAAGTCGAATGTTCCACTATTTTTTTTGCCCGGCAACTGGCTAACATATAAATTTCGAAAAATGGTATTGGTATTAACCGGGTTATTCTGTGGTTTATTCTCATTAACTGTTGGCATGTTCGCTCTCGCTTTGCAACTTATTGAATAAAGAGGAAAAGGTCATTTCCAGGTCACCCCTACCCGATTGTGCAATAATTGCACCCACTTAGCCACTGCATGTCAATACTTTGTGCATGTTTATGCTAAGATGGGATGAGTTTCAAAGAAGGCAATACTTTTTGGATAAGCAGAAAGTCTTTGTCGTTATGTATTAGAGTCAAATTATTTTCTATTGCGATTTGTGCAATTAGACAATCAACAGAGCTGCCAATAGTTAAGCCTTTGCGTCGGCATTTAAAGTAAGTTTCCGCGGCATTTTGGTATGTTTGAATCTCATCAGCGGGATGAAAAAAATATTGAGTGCCAAGATAATCAACCAATAAATCAAAATCTTTTTTGGTTAAAGCACCTTGGATAATTTCTTGATAAATTAGACCGGTTATACCAAATGGGATTTTATTTTCTATCACCTCTGAGAAATATTTTGTTGAAGATGTATTTTTCTCACGAAGATAATCAATCCAGACGGATGTATCTACCAAATACATTTTTATTCCTTATTTTTTTTCTGAACGAAGTTTTTTGTAGTCGTACTCTTTTGCGATTTTAATTTTCCCTTTAAGCTCGCTTACATCGCGAAGACGATGATTTTTTACAAATTCCGCTAAAGCTTGCTCAATCAATTCTCGCTTGGTAGTAACCGTTGTATAACGGAAAGCTTCCTTCACGAGCTTGTCATTTAAAACGATATTTGTGCGCATAAGTATACACCTCCTAATGTGTATTATAGAGCATTGATCATATTGTGACAAGGCTTGGCCCCATTTTCTATGCTTTTAAAAATCGTTCAAATCGATGCGGAGAACAAGTCTTTGTTGGTTCTTTTTCAGTTTAATTTGAGAGATATTTTTCACGTCTAATTTCATGCACTTTATCCAGTACCATTTCTTCTGCTTTAGTTTTGAAAAGAGTTCGATAAGCACCTTTTACTGTCCAATAGCTAAAAATACCCAGGCCAGACAATCCCGCCGCAAATACACCCAACCATTTTATGAGCGTACTGTCTCGATGCTGTTTTAATTGTTTTTTCTGCTGATCCAGCGCTTGATGGAAATCCTCGACTTTATCACGGGAATTTTTATCTGAAACCAAATGAACTTTCAACGAGCTCACAATTTCATGTTTTTTTATTATTTTTATCATGGCAGAATCGGCAACACTCTTTTTTCTTTCTTTTACTTCTTTTTTTATATCCGCGCAGATAACGCTATATTTTTTTAGCTTAACATCAGGACCCATGTGATCCATCTTATAACGCTCACTAATATGAGGATATTTTTTCAGTTGCTGATCTATTTTTTTCTCCAATCGATGTTG
>DATAXC010000150.1:0-8422 GCA_036266895.1 Gammaproteobacteria bacterium | reverse complement strand
ATTCATTAATAAACATTCAGTCGGTTGAAAAGCTGCTTTAGCTTGTCTATCTAATTGACCAGGTAAATAATAAAAAAAATAGAAGCTCACGGCACAAACCACTAAAATAGCAGCTTGTATCATTAAAAAAGCTTGGTGACTTTTAATGGGCATAGTTTCACACCTACTGTATAAAAATAAAATTAATTTTATACAGTAGGATAGCCGATCAGATCAAACCATGCCACTTTCTTTGTATGTACCTATTTTCATTTAACTTGGTCAGATTTGCTTGTGCATTTACAAGTCATGTCACTCTTATCACAACATTTTTCAGTTTTATCGCAAGGTTGACAGCAACATCTTGATTTACAGCAGCACATAATGAAGTTATAAAACAAGGCTACAAAAAACCCAATTAAAAATCCTTCCAAAAAGCCCCATAACCCACCGATTGCGCCACCCATAAATGTCGCTTCATAGCCATAGTAAAAAGTCGCATATAAATCGACAAATGCTTTACCATGACCCGTCGCTGTAGCAATCCATGCAAATCCTGCAATAAATAATGCACAGACTAAACCCCAGGCAAAGCCAAATGACACTGGGCATAACTTCGTATATTTCCCGTACATGGTCATATCCTCCATTTATGTTGTTTATCGTTTGGATATATACTATTTTAGCATATTCAAAGCAGTTTTGGGGTTCCTGTGGATAACTTTAACATCTTACATGATGAAATAAATCAATACCTTACCCATGAGCAAGTGGCGGAGATTGAAAAGACTTACTTATTTGCCAAAGCAGCACATGGCACGCAGATGCGCTATACCGGCGACCCCTATATTACTCATCCAATCGCAGTGGCACAGATTTTGGCAGAAATGCGTATGGATCATCAAACCATCATGGCCGCTATTTTACATGATGTGGTAGAAGATACGCCGATTAACCAAGAGAATATCGTTGAACAGTTTGGCAAAGAAGTCGCGGATTTAGTCGATGGTGTTACTAAGCTAACGCAAATCCATTTTGAAAATTATGCGCAAGCACAAGCGGAAAATTTTCGCAAAATGGTGATGGCGATGGCTAGTGATATTCGGGTCATCTTAGTTAAATTAGCAGATCGTTTACATAATATGCGCACATTATATTGTTTGCCGCCCGAGAAACGGCGACGCATTTCGTTAGAAACATTGGAAATTTTTGCACCGATTGCCAATCGTTTGGGTATGCATGCTTTTCGTGTCGAGTTAGAAGATTTAGGTTTTGCGACATTATACCCCATGCGTTATCAAGTTTTACAAGATGCGGTAAAAAAAGCGTTAGGTAATCGCCAAGAAATTATGGATATCATTAACAATCAAATTCATGAGGGTTTAAAAAAAGCGGGCATTCCTTCTGTCACTTTATCTAGCCGCGAAAAACATCTTTATAGTATTTATAAAAAAATGCATGAAAAACATTTATCTTTTTCTGAAATCATGGACGTATATGGTTTTCGTATTATCGTTGACAAAATGGATACTTGTTATCGTGTCTTAGGTGTTTTACATACACTTTACAAACCGATTGCACAACGCTTTAAAGATTACATTGCCATTCCAAAAGCGAATGGTTATCAATCATTGCATACCACTTTATTTGGCCCGTACGGTGTACCGATTGAAGTGCAAATTCGTACGGAAGAAATGCATAAAATGGCAGAAAATGGCATTGCCGCGCATTGGTTATATAAAACTGAAAAGAAAGTTTTTCATGATGCGCAATCTCGTGCGCATGAATGGTTAAAAGGCATTCTGGAAATGGATAAAAGTTCAAAAAATTCTTTGGAATTTATTGAAAATGTTAAAATAGATCTATTTCCAGATGAAGTGTATGTCTTTACGCCGAAAGGTCAAATTATTGAATTGCCTGCGGGCGCAACGCCGGTTGATTTTGCTTATGCTATTCACTCTGATGTTGGCAGCACCTGTGTGGCATCACGTTTGGATAAACGTTTATCGCCACTGAGCACACCGTTAGTCAGTGGACAACAAGTGGAAATTATCACCGCACCGGGTGCCAGACCTAATCCGGCTTGGCTGAATTTTGTTGTTACCGGACGTGCACGCAGTAAGATCAAACATTACTTAAAAAAACAACAACGCGAAGAAGCAGCAGTGTTAGGTAAACGTTTAATCGAGAAATCACTACATGCTTATGATTTAAGTTTAGAAGAAATTCCAGATAGCGTGCTCGACGCTTTAATTGCGCATTCTCATTTAGATTCTGTTCATCACTTATTTGAAGAAATTGGTATTGGTAACCGCCCTGCTTTGTTAGTTGCCAAACAATTGATAAAATTATTAGGTGTCAGTGAAAAAAAACACGGGGCCGCTGCACGCCCATTGATGATTAAAGGAACGGAAGGCTTGGTGGTGATTTATGCGAAATGCTGTCGACCCATTCCTGGTGATCAGATTGCTGCTTTAGTGAATACGGGACAAGGTGTAGAAGTGCATTTGATTCATTGCCCACGGATTGAAAAACATCATCATCAATCAGATCGTTATATCACTCTATCTTGGGAAAAACGTGTGGAAGGCGACTTTTCTGTTGATCTCGCTGTTGATGTGATTAATCGTCGCGGTAGTTTAGCTGCATTAACCTCAGCCATTGCAGAAGCAGAATCGAATATTGATAGTATTCGCACAGCAGAAAGCAACCAGCAACATTGTGTATTAGATGTGACGATTGCGGTGCAGAATCGTGCGCACTTGGCGAGAGTATTGCGAAAAATACGTAAACGTGAAGATGTTTTGCATGTGTCACGGCATAAGCCGCGATAGTTCAGAAAGTGTTATGCTTACCCCTCATCCGGCCCTACGGGCCACCTTCTCCCACAAGGGGAGAAGGAGTTATTTATATCGCTTCTTGTCGAAAAACGACTTTCCCCATGCACATGGTTAATGCCACGCTAAAATCAGCTTGCATTACCACTAAATCGGCATCTTTACCGACAACAATCGCACCTTTGCGTGCCGATAATCCGAGCACGCGTGCTGGATGAGCGGATGCCATCGCAATCGCATCTTCTAATGTACATTTTGTAAATGTCATCATATTGTTAATTGCTTGCGGCAGCGATAAAGTACTACCCGCTAACCTACCATCAGCCAACGTCGCTTTATTTTCCACGACTTGAACGGATTGACCGCCTAAATCATATTGACCATCACCCAAACATTTTGCTCGGATCGCATCGGTAACTAATAACAGCAGTTGCTTATTTTTCACGCGCGTCACTAATTCAAGAATAGCGGGATGCAAGTGAATACCGTCAGCAATTAATTCAACAGCAACTTGTTCTGCTAATAATAATGCGCCAACCGCACCGGGTTCACGTTGATGCAAGCCTCGCATGGCATTAAATAAATGGGTTGCTTGTTTGCAACCTGCTGCAATCGCTGCTTGTGTTTCTGCATAAGTCGCATGCGTATGACCGATAGAAAGCACTACACCGGTTTGATTGAGACTTTGAATAAACTCTAGCGCACCTGCTAATTCTGGCGCCAAGGTAATCACTTTAATGATTTGATTGGTAAGACGTTGCCAGTCACGAATTAACGTAACATCTGGCAGTTGCACTGCATCAGCACGTTGTGCACCTACTTTCTCTTTGGCAATAAACGGTCCTTCTAAATGCACGCCTAAAATTGCAGCACCGGTCACGGTAGTTTGATGCGTTGCAATCGTTTGCAATACGGCAGCGAGTTTCTCAGGCGGCGCTGTCATCGTTGTCGCTAAAAATCCGGTGGTTCCTTCTGCCGCTAACGCAAGACTGATATGCTGCAATGCTGTTGCGCTGTCATCCATCACATCATAACCAGCCGCGCCATGCACATGTAAATCGATAAGCCCTGGTATTAATAAATGGTCTGCAGGAAAAGTATAGTGTATCGCCGGCAAATGATGTTTAATCATGTCATGAGAAATAATCGCGGTGATTTGGCTGTCTTCTACGACAACCGCATGATCTTGCAGCCAATCGTTTGCATTTAATATTTGCATGCCAGAAAAAATAACACGGTGTACGTGGTTCATCAAAAGCTCCTTACCAATAAAATCGCGCCGGCTTCTGGTGGCAACTGACAAGCACGTAACCTTTGCCGTAAACTGGTTTCTAAGTATGGCTCTAAAAAAGGCGCGATGCTACCAACCAACGCTATCGGCAAGGTTAATGCTTGCCCAATTTGATTCAACGCTAACGCTGCTTCCTGCATGATGGCCACAGCGCACGCATCACCGGTTTGGCCATGTTGAACCACCAGGGGTGCCAGTGTTGCAAATAAAGTGGAATTCGCACTATTCGCCCAACTGACTAATTCATTCAAATCTTGATTAAAATAAGCATAAATCGCTTTTGTTAAAGTTGACGCTGTACCTCGTCCATCTAACCATTGCAAAGTAGCTCTTATCGCAGCCAAACCTAACCAGGCGCCACCACCTTGATCATCATGCGGAAATCCCCAGCCGCTGACTTTTTTAATTTGTTGGTTATGCATTTGAAAACCCACGGTACCGGTGCCAGCAATAATCACAGCACCATCTGCACCGCGATGTGCACCTAAACAAGCGGTATGGGCATCAACGACTACTTTTAATGTTTGAAATAGATGTGGTTGTTGCAAAAATGCTTGATAAGTTGCTGGTACTTCACAACCAGCTAAGCCCATGCCAGCATGAAATTGACAATGCGGATCAGATAAAGAGAGAGACAGTGGTGACAAAATTTGCTGGAGTGCTTGATCAATCGATTGCCAAGCTTGGATAACCGATAAACGAATATTCGCCGGACCGCTAGTTGCTTGCCCCACTAATTGTCCGGCTGCATCTTCCACACGAACCGTACATTTGCTAGCACCCCCATCTACACCAATGTAAAAGTGTTTTACCATCACGATTTTCCTCGTAATTGCCGACGTAACTGCGACAGTGACACACTTACCGTACCATCAGTTTGTTGGGTTTGTACATCAACCGCAAAAGCATGCGCATAAATAATTTCATAATTGATTTGGCATGGTGTGTTATCACGACTCGTCACGGTATAATAATCTACATCTAATACTGGATCCGCAAACCCAGTTTGTAATAACATGTCACCTAAGTTGTGCATATCTAGAAAATACGGTAAAGCGACCGTATCCACGGTTTCTTCACAAGCTTGCAGCGTGTCTGGTCCTAAAACAGTCACCATTAATAATCCCTCTGGACGTAATAAGCGCCGCCATGCTTTCAATAGTAATGATGGTGTCTCGCTATCCGGCCACGGCATCAATAGGTTAGCAAAAATTAAATCCACATGCTGTGCAGGTAAAGTCAGTAGCTCCGCTGCGGCGGTACCAGTCTCGATCGTGGATCCTTGTATAGTCATCACAGTTGCATCAGGATAGCGTGCTCGCAATTGTTCACTGACTGCTTTTGTTTGCTGCCCTATTTCTACAATAACAATCGGTTTTAATGTCATCCAATCTAGCCTAGCCATCATTTCAGCGCCGGTTTCACCAGCCAAAACGATTGCATCGGCAATATTTGCAGGACTCCAATAGATGTGGTTAGCAACACGCATGGTTTTGTATACTCGTATTCAACAAAGTTTGAATTGTCTTATCGACTTATTTTTGCCTTCGCTTTGTGTGCTATGTCATAGCCCAGCACCACAACGCATTTGTCATGCTTGTCGGCAAGATTTGCCTATTTTAACCGATCATTGCGCACAATGCGCACAATTTTTCACGGCGCCGCTCTCTGTTATGACCCCTCCCTTCAATCCAGCTACATTGACTTGTGGCGCTTGTTTAACGAATCCGCCGCCTTTTGACCATATTTATCCGCTTTTTCCTTATCAACGACCGATTATTCAGCTCATTGTACAATTAAAGTTCCAACAACAATTGGCACATGCAGCCTTATTTGCCAACTTATTACTTGAGCGTATTCAACAAACTTGGTATTTGCAACAGGCGCTGCCGCAGTTGATTATCCCGATCCCCTTGCACCCCCAACGGCTACGCGAACGTGGGTTTAATCAAGCCTTAGAAGTGGCTAAACCCGTTGCTAAAGCATTGAACATCCCGATTGATCGTCATGGTGTACAGCGAATTAAAGCAACGGCAGCACAAAGCGGGTTGTCGGCGATTAAGCGTAAAGATAATGTAACAGGTGCATTTGCTTGTACTCGGGATTATCGGGGTTTACGTATCGCGGTTGTAGATGATGTGATCACTACGGGCCATACGGTTGCGGAATGCTGCCGTGTTTTAAGGGAACGAGGCGCCTCGGAAATCCATGTCTGGTGTTGTGCAAGAAGGTAGTTGCTCTTAGCAGGAATAACCGCTAAATTAGCCCCCAATAATATATATCTTTACACCAACTCCCCCTCTCCCGCTTGCGGGAGAGGGCTAGGGGTGAGGGTTAAAGGTGAGGGTTCCTATAAGGTACATTTATGCAAATTTTAACGACATTTATCCAAAATAATCCATTGTTAAGCGCCGCTACACTGGTGGTCTTAATCTTTATTATCATTGTTGAGTGCATCCGAACCAAGCGACGTGTTGCTGCGCTCACACCGACCGCGGCGACCCAACTGATTAATCGTCAGCAAGCGGTAGTCATTGATCTTCGTTCACAAGAATTGTTTCGTAAAGGACATATTATCGATGCCCTTTGTATGAGCGCACGTGACGTCCAACAACCGTCTAAAAAAATTGAGAAATTTAAAACAAAACCGATTATCATTGTCTGTGCCCTTGGTGTAGAAGCGCAAAAAACCGCGGCTATCTTGAAAAAACAAGGCTATCAAGCACAAGCTTTAGCCGGCGGCATGCGAGCTTGGCTAGAAGCCGATATGCCAGTGGTTAAAAATTAATGGATCAACCCAAAACAAGAGTAGATAAAAATGGCACAAGTCATCCTATACACTAAAGAGAATTGCCCTTATTGCCGCATGGCAAAAGAATTGCTAACAGAATATCACGCTGCCTTTCAAGAAATTCGCGTTGATTTAGACAGCAACAAGCTTAGCGAAATGATAGAACGCAGCAATCGCCGTACCGTACCGCAAATTTTCATTAATGATCAGTCTATTGGCGGCTACGATGATCTTGCCGAACTAGCAAAATCGGGTAAACTCAAAGCATTACTTAATCAACAATAAAGGGCAACAATATGGATAAGGGCAATACCGATACACAAGAAAATGCACAACAATTAGATATACAACGTATTTATTTAAAAGATTTATCTTTTGAAGCACCAAATACACCACATACTTTTATTGATGAATGGAAACCAGAAGTGACTTTAAATCTGGAAACAAAAAGTAATCGTATTCAAGATAATTCACACGAAGTGATTTTATCCGTTACGGCAACCGTGACCACCAGTAAAAAAACCGCTTTCTTAATTGAAGTGCATTTGGCCGGTGTGTTTTCACTACAAGGATTTACTAATCCGCAATTGCATTATATGTTAGGTAGCGTATGTCCTACCATTTTATTTCCTTATGCACGTGAAATTGTCTCTGATATCGTGGTACGCGGCGGGTTCCCGCAATTAATCTTAGCGCCGGTTAACTTCGATGCGCTATACAATCAACATCTACAAAAACAGCAAACAGAAAATGAAAGTAGCGAGATAAATTCACAGGGGATTATTGGTTCGCAGCAAATCAACTAAAGAAATAAGGAATAGTGCACATGGATAGTCAGCCGATTAAACCGATTACAATTTTAGGTGCTGGTTCTTGGGGAACTGCGATTGCACTTTATTTGGCAAAACGCGGTCAAACTGTTCAGCTATGGAGTTATGAAATTCCTGAAGTCGCTGCCATGTTAGCAGAAAGAACCAATGAACGTTATTTACCTGGTTTTAAATTCCCGGATTTGATTCAACCAACTGCTAATCTTGCAGAAGCAGTGAAAGATGCGCAAGATGTTTTAATTGCTGTACCCTCCATCGGCTTCCGCGAAACATTGTTTATGTTAAAACCCTTGATCACGACAAAAATACGTATTATCTGTGCTACGAAAGGATTAGATGCCGACACAGGTGAACTACTCCATGAAGTAACTAAAGAAGTTTTAGGTAAAGAACATCTGTTTGCGATGTTATCAGGACCCTCTTTTGCCCGTGAAGTCGCTGCGGGTTTACCTTCTGCTGTAGTGATTGCCAGCCATGATAAAGTATTTTTACAAGAATTAATGCAGCGTTTTAATAGTAAAATTTTCCGCACTTATCCTAGTCATGATGTGATTGGCGTGGAGTTAGGTGGTGTGATTAAAAATGTTATTGCGATTGCGACTGGTATTGCCGATGGTATGGCGTTAGGCGCTAATGCCCGCAGTGCATTGATCACTCAAGGTTTAGCTGAAACTGTACGCTTAGGTCTGGCGAT
>DATAXC010000126.1:0-5639 GCA_036266895.1 Gammaproteobacteria bacterium | reverse complement strand
CGAAAGAAAAAACTTTGACCTATCTATTAGCCCCTCCCCCGTTTTACGGGGGAGGGTGCCCGAAGGGCGGGATCTGATTCATGGTATTATAAAAAAGGCTGAATGTAACAGAGATACTGATAAAGAAATATATGCAGCGGTTTTAAATGAATTGAATAAGATGGAGGATTTAAAGCCAGGTGGTGAAACATATGTTTTGCGAAAAATGTTACGTGATAAAGCGCCTGACTATGGTGTTCATTCAGATATAGGTATACGTGATGATGGGTCTATACCTCCTCGTCGTGAACCTGGCAAGAGAAGTTCAAATGATTAAACCACCGCTTTGATGCGAAGGCAACATTCGTACTCAAAAAAATGGATTTTTCATTACGAATCTGCTTATTCAACCCCTACTTCTCTTTTATCCAAAATAACAACAACGTGGCAATCAACAAATACAATGACAGTACACTCAGCCCAATATGATAGCTATACAAAGAAAAATAATGTGCGCCATCAACAATTTTCCCATCCCAATTTAAATCTAATAATTTTCCGATTGCTGGTTCAGTCACACCAGTTAAGATCGCATCGCTGGCATTAATCATTGAAACAACAGTTGCCGTTAATAGCAGGCTATTGGATTCTTTGGCAATGGTAAATGTCAGCATGAATACACCCAAAGTAAAACCAAACAGAAACAATAATCCCGCTAATAACCAACTTGGCATCGGATGACAATATAAAATAGCGCTAAAAGTAATGCAAGACAGCAACGTACAAGCAATCATCACGCCACGTTTATTGCCTACTCTGCTCGCTACAACACCTAATAAGGGGCTGCCAAAACCTAAGCCAATAAACATCAGTGAAATCATTGAAGCTGCTTCGGTAGTGCTGAGTTGATAAGCTTGTTCTAAGAAAGGACTGCCCCACAAACCACCAAAAATAATGGCGGGTGAAAAAGCCAAACCGCAATACAACATGAGCAACCAATTTTGTTTGCTTTTGAAAACCTGCAGAATATCAGCCATAGAGGGATGTGCTGCATGAGTTTTGTGAAGAGTGGGCTGCGCCAATGTGTTGGTTTTAGGGTTATCGCGAACAAAAATTAAAAATAATAAAGCTAACACTAAACCAAGTATACCGATCAAATATAACGATTCTCGCCAACCGATACTATCTACCATTAACGATAAAGGTGCTAAGCCAAATACAGCGCCAGCCATCGCGGCACTAGCGAGTAAGCCGCTGATAAAAGCGTAATGTCGTGGTGGAAACCAGACCGCGGCTAATTTCATGTAAGCAATGGTAGCAAATGCCACGCCGATACCCATTAAACTGCGTGCTATTTCCGCAGTAAATAAATGATGGGTATGGGCAAACCAGAAGGTGCTGATGGCACAAACAAAAATAGCGATGCCGGTTAACCAGCGTGTGCTATAGCGATCCAGGATCACACCAACAAATAATTGCGCGATCATGTAAGTATAGTAAAAAGTAGCGGCCAAGTTACCCAATCCGGCACCGGTGAGCTGGAATTCACGCATTAATTCTTGTGTGATGACACTAGGGTAAATTTGTAGAATATATTTATAGAAAAGAAACCCAGCGCATAGGCTGATGATCAGAATGGGATAAGCCATTTTGGTTGGCGTGTTATGGGTGGTGTTATGCATGGCAAACTCTCGCTTTGTATTATGTATTCATATAGTTGTTTTAACAATCTTGAGCTAGAGTGTCAATTTCTATGAGGAATGTCTATAAGAAATACCTATTTTTAAATTTGACAAACTGAGGTTTAGTGATTAAAATTATACGTATAGTATACGTGTATTTGCGAAGAGGGTATTTATATGCATAAAAAGCTAACTATTACTATAGACGAGAAAGTTTATAAAGGCTTGTACGCTACGATTGGCGAAGGAAAAATTAGCCAATTTATTGAGAATTTAGTGCGGCCACATGTTTTACATCAGAATTTAAATCGTGTTTATCAAGAAATGGCTATGGATGAAGAAAGAGAGCATGAAGCATTACTTTGGAGTGAAGGTGTAATTGGAGATGTAAAAGATGCGGAGAGGTGAAGTATGGTGGGTCGATTTTGATCCGTCGGTAGGTGGAGAGATTCACAAAGTAAGACCAGCAATCATTATTAGTAATGATGCGTCTAATAAAGCATTGAATCGAGTACAGGTTATTCCAGTGACAAGCAATACAGCTAAATGTTATCCATGTGAAGCATATGTTGAAATAGATGGAAAAATTAGTAAAGGCATGGCTGATCAAATAGCAACTGTAAGTAAGATTCGATTAAAAACAAAAATTGCACGTATATCTGCGCAGGACATGCTAGAAATAGAGCGTGCTATCAAAATACAGCTTAATTTATAAAGTTTCTTTTAGGTGGGTTCCTTTTCTCATCTAGTCTAGTCAAACTCTAAAGTGCTGATATACCTAGACACGTAAAACCGGATACACTTCCGATACTTGCAATTTTCCATATAGTATCCTAGCATGATTTTTAGCTCTTTTTTATCGGGAGCTTAAAAATAATACAGCCAGGATCACGAATGGATTTTTTTCAAGATAATTGGTGGCGTATGTGGCGCATCATGACCATCTTATTATTTGTCGTCCTGCCGGGCTGTATGGTGGGGCCAGATTTTCGTTCGCCTGCACCACCGCAAGTCGATAGTTATACGGCTAGTCCATTACCCGAAAAAACCGTGAGTACACCCGCTGCTGGCGCTGCTGGCAAGGCGCAAGATTACCAAGTCGCTACGCCCCCACCCGTCGCTGTCCCAGCACCGGCTAAGTCTATTGCGACTCGTTATGGCGCGCCGCCACCGCCGCCGCCACTTTCTCGCGCGATTCCAGCCGAATGGTGGCGGCTCTATCATTCGCAAGCGCTGAATGATTTGATTACACATGGCCTAGCCAATAGCCCGACACTGACCGCAGCACAAGCTGCTTTGCGGCAAGCACAAGAAACATTGAATGCACAAGTCGGTGTGACTTATTACCCGAGCGTGACCGGCGCGCTTTCTGGTCAACGTGAACGTTTTGGCGGTTCTTCATTTGGTAATACCATTCCATCCAGCATTTTTAATGTCTTTAATGTCGCTGTGAATGTATCGTATGTATTAGATGTATTTGGTGCAGAACGCCGTCAAATAGAAGCATTGCGTGCGCAAGTCAATTATCAACAATATGAATTAATCGCGACTTATTTAACCTTGACCACTAATATTGTTACCACCGCAATTACCGTTGCTTCATTAGAAGAGCAAGTCAAAGCCACGGAAGCATTAATTGTTGCGGTAGAAGGTCAGTTATCCATTATTGAAAAACAATTTCGTTTAGGCGGTGTCGCAAAAACCAATGTATTGACACAGCAAACCTTAGTTGCACAAACACGCGCTACGTTGCCGCCATTAGAAAAAAGTTTGGCGCAATCCCGCCATGCGTTAGCCGTATTAGTCGGTGAATTTCCAAATAAGACGTTGCCATCGATTGCTTTAAATAGTTTTTCGTTACCACAAGCATTGCCCGTCACGTTGCCTTCTGATTTGGTGAGGCAGCGTCCCGATATTCAAGCAGCAGAAGCATTATTACACGCAGCTAGCGCGCAAGTCGGTGTGGCAACCGCGAATTTATTTCCTCAAATTACCTTGAGCGGTGATTATGGTGGGACTTCTTCATTACCGGCTACTTTGTTATCATCAGGTAATCGCGTTTGGGATTATGGTGCGCAATTAAGCGCGCCGATTTTTCAAGGCGGTTCTTTATTGGCTAAACGCCGCGCAGCGATTGCTTCCTTTGATCAAGCGGCTGCACAATATCGACAAGCTGTGTTGCAAGCGTTTCAAAATGTCGCTGATACGTTACGGGCTTTAGAAATGGATGCAAAAACTTTGCATGCGCAACAAGCCGCAGAAACTTCAGCGCATCGCGCCTTAATATTGTCGCAAGATCAATATCGTTTAGGTGGTGTGAGTTATTTAACTTTATTGACGGCGCAGCAGCAATATCAACAAACCGTGTTAGGACGTATTCAAGCGCAAGCGGCGCGTTATGCGGATACCGCAGCGTTGTTTCAAGCATTAGGAGGTGGCTGGTGGAATCAAACTTCAATCCCAAATTCAATTCCAAATTCAAGCAATGGCGAACAAGCATCAAACAAAAAGCCATGAAGAGACCGATGGTGACGATGCTGATTTGTGTCGGCATCTTATTCGGCAGTATTTTTATGTATCATGGTTTTATGTCTTGGAAAATGAAGCAATTTTTTGCGAAACAACAAGCGCCAACCGTGACTGTTTCGACGATTACGGCGCAGCTTGCCGATTGGCAACCGCTGCTTAGCGCGACCGGCAGTTTGCGTGCTATTCGGGGTGTGAATGTGACAACGGAATTGGCTGGTATGGTGCAAACCATATATTTTACGCCAGGCTCTTCTGTGAAAAAAGGCACGGTATTGGTGCAGTTAAATGCTGATACCGATATTGCACAATTGCGATCATTAGAAGCGAATGCTGAACTGGCCTTGATTACCTATAAACGGGATAAAGCACAATATGCGGTACGCGCAGTCAGTAAAGCGACATTAGATACGGATGCAGCTAATTTAAAAAGTTTACGCGCGCAAGTTGCTGAACAAGCCGCAACTGTCGCTAAAAAAACCATTAAAGCGCCGTTTAACGGACGTTTAGGTATTTGCAATGTCAATCCGGGTCAATTTATTAATCCAGGTGATAATGTGGTGTCTTTGCAAACATTGAATCCTATTTATGTCGATTTTTATATGCCGCAACAAGCGCTTGCGCAATTGCGAGTAGGACAACGTGTGACAGTAAACAGCGATACTTTTCCTGGTAAAGTATTTACGGGCAAAATTACAACGATTAATCCGGCAGTGGATACGAATACACGTAATGTAGAAGTAGAAGCAACGATTGACAATCCTACTTTTGCATTAACACCAGGCATGTTTGCTGCGGTTAAAGTGGATGTGGGCAAACCTAAGCCTTATCTCACTTTACCGCAAGCAGCAATCAGTTATAATTCCTATGGCGATATTGTTTATATCGTACGGCCACTACCAGAAAATCAACAACCAGCAAAGAAAGAAGGTCAACCGCTCGCGATGGCTGCACATCAAACTTTTGTCGTCACCGGAGAAACGCGTGGTGATCAAGTCAGTGTGTTGAAAGGCATTAAACCAGGTGATGTGGTCATCACCAGTGGGCAGTTGAAATTGAAAAATGGTAGTCCGATTATTGTCAATAATACAGTGCAACCGGCCAATAATCCTGCGCCGACTGTCACGGATGAATAGGCATGCAGTTTACTGATCTTTTTATTAAGCGTCCGGTGCTTGCGACTGTCATCAGTTTGATGATACTCGCGATGGGATTGCGTTCGATGTTTTCTTTGCCAGTGATGCAATATCCATTTACTGAAAATGCGGTGGTGACGATTACGACCACCTATACGGGTGCTGACCCGGCTGTGATTGCTGGATTCATTACTACGCCGTTAGAAAATTCTGTGGGTCAAGCGAATGGCATTGATTACATGACGTCGAGTAGTACGCAAGGTACTAGCACCATCGCCGTTAATTTACAGTTGAATTATGATCCCAGTAAAGCCGT
>DATAXC010000120.1:0-4387 GCA_036266895.1 Gammaproteobacteria bacterium | reverse complement strand
GGTCAAGTTTCTCCCCATAAGATATCAGCAAACCTATTCCCCCTCTCCCGCTTGCGGGAGAGGGTTAGGGGAGAGGGTTAAGTCATTTTAAAGGCGCTTACCTATTATGCTCAGTTTGTTCGGCAATATTACCCTATATCTCGCATTATTTTTTGCGTTATTACAAGTCATTTTACCACTCTGTGGTTATTGGCGTCATAACCCGTATTTTTTTGCTTGTGCACGTCCCACCGCTTACGGTCAATTTTTATTTGTATTGATCGCCTATGTTTTATTAACCAGTGCATTTGTCACGAATGATTTTTCAATTGCTTATGTTGCTGCTAATTCCCATGCTTCTTTACCTTTATTATATCGCTTAACCGCAGTTTGGGGTGCGCATGAGGGTTCTATTTTATTTTGGATACTGATTTTAAATGGTTGGACGATTGCATTTGTTTGGACAATACAACGACAAAGATTATTTCTTTTTCCATTGGTTGTCGCCATTTTAGCGCTAGTGAGCTTATGTTTTTTATGTTTTTTACTGTTTACCTCGAATCCTTTTTTATTAACAACATCACCCCAAGCGGGTCGTGATTTAAATCCTTTACTACAAGATCCTGGTTTTGTTATTCATCCACCGATGTTATACATCGGTTATGTTGGTTCGGTAGTGGCTTTTGCCATTACACAAGCAGCACTTTTAACTGGCCAGTTGAATGCAGTGTGGGCGCGTATCACCCGACAATTTACTGTTGCCGCTTGGTGTTTTTTAACCATGGGTATTTTATTAGGTAGTTGGTGGGCATATCGCGTATTAGGTTGGGGTGGGTTTTGGTTTTGGGATCCGGTAGAAAATGCATCATTATTACCATGGCTAGCCAGTACCGCATTGATTCACGTCTTGCTGCTCACTGAAAAACGTCATACAGCACAAAGTTGGGCGGTGTTGTTAACCATTATTACTTTCGCCTTGAGTTTATTAGGTACATTTCTAGTTCGTTCTGGCGTATTGATTTCAGTGCATACCTTTGCCCATGATCCAGCGCGCGGTATTTTTTTGCTGTTACTATTGGCGATGTTAATTGGCATCGCATTGCTTATTTATGCATTGCGCATTTCCCCTGCGAATAAAAATATAACAGTTGTCACTGATAATAACACTGATAATAAATGGTGGCCACGCGAAATCAGTTTACTGCTTAATAGCGCATTATTATTTATTGCTATGTTAACTATTTTGTTAGGCACCTTGTATCCACTGATTATGGATGCACTTGGATTGGGAACGATTTCGGTTGGCGCGCCTTATTTTAATTTAGTCATGGCGCCGCTGATTTTTATTTTAATGTTTTTTATGGGATTTGCGCCAGCTGCGCGGTGGGACAATCAATCACTATCGCAATTATGGCAACTGGTTTGGAAACAGTTAGTGATCGGCTTTGTTGCTGCAACTGTATTGTTGTGGTGCATTGTTGGGCTGATAGAAATCAATGCGCTGATCAGTTTAGGTTTAAGTTTTTGGATTATTATCAGCGTATTTGGCAGCTTTAAAATAGCGCCCGGTATGGCATTAGCCCATAGTGGTTTTGCTATTTTGATTATCGGCATTTTATTATCTAGTTTATTAAGCCAAGAGCGCGAAGTACGGATTAAACCAGGAGAAAGCACGCTGATTGGGCCATATCAATTTTTGTTTTTTGATACCAAAAGTATACAAGAGAAAAATTATCGCGGTATTCGTGCTGATTTTGAAGTGATCAAAGGGCAACGGCATGTCACGCATCTATATCCAGAAAAAAGAATTTATCCAGTGCGAGAAATGGTGATGAGCCATGTTGATATCCATCCGAGTATTTTTCGTGATTTGTATATTGCTTTAGGTGAGCCATTAAATCAAGACTATTGGTCGGTGAGAATTTATTATAAACCTTTTGTGCGTTGGATATGGTTTGGCGGCATTATTATGATATTAGGCGGCATTTTGTCGCTGCGACAGCAAACGACCCGGAGTAAACAGCCATGTATGCAAAAATGAAATTATTTATTCCATTATTGATTTTTATGGTTTTATTGGGAATTTGTTGGCGGCAACTCTTTTATGGCAATACGCAAGTATTACCTTCGGCGTTAATTAATCAAACCGTACCAACATTCCAATTGCCAACCTTGTTATCAGAGCAGCAAATGTTAACCAATAAAGATTTTAATGGCAGAGTGACATTGCTGAATGTATGGGCCTCTTGGTGTTATGCCTGCGCAGTAGAAATGCCGATGTTGATGCGAATTAAAGAACAATATCATATTCCTATGTACAGCATTAATTATAGAGATGATCCAGCGCAGGCAAAAGCTTGGTTAAAACAATATGGCAATCCTTATGTGTTAGTCGGCAGCGATACACAAGGTGAGGCAGCTATCGAATTAGGTGTCTATGGAACACCAGAATTATTTATTATTGATGCGCAAGGGAAAATTATTTATCGACATATCGGTGTAGTAGATCAAGCGGTTTGGGATAACGTGTTATATCCAATTATCAAGAAACAGCAATTATTATGAAAATATTTATTTTCTTAGTGTTGATATTATCAATGATTGTGTTAAAAAATGGTTATGCTGTTGAGCAGCATGCTTATTCATTTACTTCTATACAAGAAGAAAAGCGCTTTGATAATCTAATCAAAGAAATTCGCTGTGTGGTTTGCCAAAATCAAAGCATTGCTGAATCGAATGCACCAATGGCAATGGATTTACGTGAAAAAATATATCACATGGTTAATACGCAACAATCAAACGAAGAAATAAAGAATTTCTTAGTAAAACGCTATGGCGAATTTATTTTATTACAACCGCAATTTAATAAAAAAACCTGGGTATTATGGTTGTTCCCGGTGTGTTTGCTGGGTGGCGTTTTGTTGGTATTGGGGTATGTGTTTTTTAGTAGTGGAACCCGGGGCGTTTTCTAGGGTGGTAGAGAAGAACCCCGGGTTCCGCTACGCTATACGTAAATATGTTATGAGTAGCCTTGTCCCGGACCTTCATTCTTTTCCTTTCTCATAGCCATAGGTACAAAAGGTTGGCTTTTATGCGTTAACTTTGGTGTTGGTGTAAAAAAAGGACTATCCCCTTTCAATACTTTTTGTGTCATAGGCGCAGTTTCTTTTGCCCTTTCCGCTTGTATTTTTTTACGCTCTGCGTCTAATTGCTGTCTTTCTTTTTCAATGGTTTTATTTAAACGTTCTCGTTCTGCTAAGAATTCCTTCCGCATTGCTTCGCGTTCCTCTTGTAATTGTCGCTCCATTAATTGACGCTCTAGTACTAATTGCTGCTCCAATTCATCCCGTATTTTTTGTGGATCTTCGGGAACTCTATAGGATGATAATGGTCTCTCATTGTTGACGACGGGAGGTACCTTTTCAGTAATGCCTACTTCAGCAAAAAAGCTCTTGATGTAGGCTGCTTCTTCTCTTTTTAATGCTACTGCGACCCTCGTTTTCACTTCATCTCTCAATTCTCTTAAAAGCGGGGTAATGATGTTTCCTATTATTCTATCGAGTACAGATGGCGTGAGACCTGTACCTGCAAGCAGAGTTCTAGCATACTTATTGATGTCGTACATTGTATAGAAAAATAATTCTTCTAATCGTTGGTCATCTTCTGCTTCTTTTTGCGCCAATTTTTCCAGGCGTTTTTTCGCGAGATAGCGATCGAGAATGATCTTAGCATTCAGAGGATCCTTTTTTATCATGCTCAGTACGGTTTGTAGGAATTCTTCGCTGATATGAGGATCCCTTGATAAAATCAATTCATGAAAAAACATATGATTGAGTGCTGTATAAAGTTCTTTTTTCGTCATGTTTTCTTGTTTTTTTGCAGTTGATGACAAATGCTCTTTAAATAAAGGTAGTGCAAGCTGAGACCAACGCTTAAATTTTGTATCATCAGATGAAAATGGCAATACAAGAAGAGAATTACAGAATTTTATTAAGTCTTCTTTGCTAGAATATGCAACTTTGTTGAATTGAATGATATTGCCCTGATTAAAATAAGTTTGTAAAAGCATTTGGGGAAAATTTTCCTGAAGGCTCCATATAATATGAGCATGATCGCCTTCCGCCGCACCTTGATTAGTTATTCTCAATAAAGAAAGATGATTTTTTTCTCTATATGGAAGAAAATTAGTTAACGAAACAGAGTGTCCTCCTTTTGCGTAACCAAAAGCAATTCGGTTATTGAGTAATGAAATTTCATAAGAACGGTCCTTATTCCATTTAAGGATATAATTGACTAAACGTTCATTACCTGCTAATGCCGCACCTTCAGCAATATAAGCTAAAATTCTCATCCTGTCATCAGCAGACATGTCCTCTCCATCAGGTATTTTGATGTATTCTCCTTTTTC
>DATAXC010000118.1:0-10246 GCA_036266895.1 Gammaproteobacteria bacterium | reverse complement strand
GGATTAGAAGGTTATTCTGATACACGTGTGATACATAACATTTATCAAGAATACCTGCGACGGTTACGTGATCGTGTCCGATTACCACAAGAGCAAATGATACCGACACCGCCGCCCGCTCGGCCGCCATCGCCTGCTTTGACGGTTCCCCCGACTAATAATCCAACACCGTCTGTGCCAATTGTTGTATCACCACCAGTGATACCCAACTCTCCTGTTAGTCCTATATTAAGAAGCAATCCAGAAATTGAACTCACTATTTCTCTAGATGAGGTAGAGGAAATTGATTTACCAAATGAGACAATAGCAGCAATGGTAGATCGATTATTAGGGGCAGCCTTATCTTCCTTGGTAGGCATTGTACAAGGGCATCATGTAAAAAAACAATTACGCATGCCAGAAGATGAAGTGATAGAGAGCCGCGCTGTCAAGAATTGGATGTCTATTTTAGCGGAGCAGAAGCCAGCATTTCTTGAAGCATTGATGCAAACCTATGGTTTTGAACAGCAGGAAGCGGCAGAGCAGCAGTTAGAGAAAGGATTAAACGTTATAGCGGGATTTTGTCGAGCATATGCGACAGCAAAGTGCAATGAAGAAAGTATGCAAGAGAGTACGGATGAAAAAGCTTTGCAAGAAAAACGCCGCCGGCTGAGAAATATTTTGGTCAGATATCATTCAGATAAATTGCATGAATTCCCCGAGATAAGTAGGTGTTTAACTCAAAAAGTAACGACCAAATCAGACCAATTACTCCATAAAGAAGCAACGCAGATTTGTGGAGGCGAGCCTGGCTTTTTTATGGACATTACTAAAAGAGCTTTGCAGTTAAGAGATGAAATAAGCGAGTGCTCTGCTGCAATAAATCGCGAAGCATTAGAAGGCAGGTTGATTGAAAAAATCCGGGTTGAAATAATAAGAAAGAGATTTGAAGAATTTAAAAATGAAGGTATTAAAGCCTATATTAGCCCTGAAAACTTTAATCTTTTATCGCAGCTTCTAAATAAGGTTGAAGATCTGGTAGAATACCTTGAGCTAAATTATAGTCAATGTAAAAACTATAAAGAGAGAATTGATTTGCATAATGAAGATGTGGCATTTAAACGAAGAGAAATACAAGAACTGAAAGAAGAGATAGTAGAAGATCAACGGGCTCATGAAGAAAGAGTAAAAAAATTCACGCTAGATTTGCGAGCAGATAATGAAGAAATTTTAATGGAATTTCAGCAACGTACACAAGAATTACGCACAGAGCATGAACAGAGTTTAGCAAATATCCAGCACAGTAGGCAGATAGGGAATAAAAAACATGTAGAGGAAGTTAAAAAAATCTATCAAGTAGAATCTGAAAAGATGGAAGAAACGTTCGCAATATTCGGTACGAATATGGATAATAGACTTGAGGAGACAGGGATTTTAATTGAACGAGTGGCAGCAGAAAAGAGAATTGCAAGAGCGACTGAAAGAGCGGCATTAATAGCAAAAATAGATAAAGTAAAAGAAGAACTGCTTACTAAAAAACAAGAACAAGGGTATCTAGAGCAACAAGATATAGAATTAATGGAAAAAGCGGAGCAATTAAAAAAACAACTGCTAGATGAAGAGCAGCAAGAAGAGTTTACCGCTTCTGTACCAGAAACGAATAATGTTGATAATGGTCTTTCTCAAACTACTACTACGACACAATCTTCACCGGAAGCAATAAAGCGCAAGTTGTTTATGTTTAAGCCGGCAGAGGCGCAATCCTCATTACCTGATGAGCAATTTAGTATCAATACACCTGCAGCTTCTGATGCATCGATAATAACGACTACTGCCACTTCTACTACTACCCCCACAGTCAATGGCGATGATGTGCGAGCAGGGTTAGATGGTCAAGAAGAGCAACGTATAAAGCTATCTTTTACAGGACGCTCTTCTTTTACAAATTGAAGTAGCTGTAGTAGAAAACTTTATAAAGCCATCCTGTATCCTGTAACAATGCTTAGGCAAGCTCTTCTATTCGTTTCTTTAAATCCACAGGCACCGTAAAAGTAAATGCCTTGCCTGTTTTTTTATGTTTATATATTTATATAATCTATCTATGGCTTGTAAAATAATTTCAGTGGTGAGCGCTTCATTTTTCATTTCTCGAACAAATTGTATGGCTTGATAGTTATTGAAAATCATTTTTTCACTCAAATTTTGTGGCTTACGCTTGGTAAGGAGCATTTCTTTTGCTACTTTTCTAGTCGTAGACGCACCTTCAAGTTGACTTGATGTAATCGCTTCTTCAATAAGTGATTGAACTAAATAAGTGTCTTGCATTTGCGTATTAAAAATCGACGAAGTGTTTCGAATTGCATTATCAGTTTTTTGATCAATGATATGTAGTTTATTCAGTATTGGTTCAGTTGTAGCGAGCACAAACAGTTTTTTATATTTATCTATAAAAGGCAGTTGTTTGTATAATGCCGTACGTGCAAGTTTTATGGCAAACCACCATTGCTCATGATTTAATTTTCCGGGTACTGTTAAATGTCTTAGTTTGTCCCAATGTACATATTCGCCTTTTTCTGTAGTAGGGCATATTATGCCAGGCATTTTTAATATGGGCATTACCAATAATTGAGTGAGTGGTTTTTCTACCCATTTAGTGTGAATAGGTAGATTATGGGTAGCTGTTAATAAGGCCATGAATAATAAGGAAAAACAATTTATCAAAAACATACCAATTCATATCAAATTGGTAGAAAGCAAGGACCTAGATAGGAAAGCTTTATCGAAAAAGCATTCTTTTTCTAGCCAACTCAAAGCCAAGTTGTGCTAATGTTGCTTCTGCCGTTGCATTATAAGCAGCTTTTTCGTTATCAGCGTGCATGCTTTCCTTTGCACCTTGAATAGCATCGACAAGGGGTTTTTCCAATGCCAGATAAAGGTCTTTATGTTTGATAGTTGCAGCGGCAAGATGAATAATGCTCAGTGCCCAAGCTGGATAATCGTTAGAAGTCGAAAGTCTTTTTAAACCAGAAGTGAGCGCAGTCGCTGTCGATGTTTGACCTGTTAATGCTTGCATTTGCTGTAAAGAAAAATAAAAACTTTCTGTATCTTGTGCGTTAGCTGCCGCATAAGCTGCCATTACCCATGCCCATAACGCATCCGATAATTTTGTTTGTAGCGTCAATTTATCTTGTTGATTAATAGTGTCTGTCGGTATGTTTCGTTTTGTTTGCTGATAACTGTTTGATAACGCAGCAGCAGAGGCAAATAATGTATTTTTTGCTGCGCTATATTCTTCTTTATTCAATGCAGCCAGATATCCCCAACCCCAAGCTGTAAATGCGTCTTTTTTAGTATTGTTGTCTGCCAATAAGCGTTTTAATTTTTCTAATGTCTTGGTTATAGTAGTTTTATCCTCAATACTATCTGCTGCTATCAGCATGCGGCCCAACAACCAAGCGATATATGAATTATGCTTTACATTTTTTTCAAGGGGATTAACAGCATTTAATGCATCTTCTGTTTCTAATAAAGCCTTACGATAAATTTTTTCATCGCCTTGTTGCGCACTGGCAAGCAATACGATGCTTAGTCGGTATTCATCATGTTTTGCTTGTTCAGCTAGATAATGTATGTTTTTAGTAATGGTCGAGCGTTCTGCATAATCTTGATTTTGTAAATTTTTGATTATGTTACTTTCCGACTCTTTTGCAGGTGAAAAAAGCCAGATAGCAATCAGTGTTAATAGGACGAAAATAAAAAAAATGGCGATAATCAATAATTTTTTGTTCATGAATAGGGCCTCGTGGGTTGTTTTCTTCTATTCTTTTTCTTTAAAAAATGTTTAATCACTTCAATGTACCTACTATGTGCATCTACTGCGAGTGCATGCCCGCATTTTTTAAAAATTTTTAATTGCGCATGCGGTATATGTTGCGCAATGATTTTTGCCTGGACTGGTGGACAAATCCAATCTTCTTGGCCGGCTAAGACAAGTGTCGGACAAGTGATTTTTTTAAGTTGAGGTATAAAGTCAAAATGTCGTAAAAAATTACTAAATCCTTCATTCAATGCTTGATACGACCAAGTGGTTTTGGATTTTTTTGCGTTATAGTAACGCGTATTTTTTGTGGTGACAGAATAGAGCGAGTCGGTCTGTTTAAAAAAGTCCATTACTTGTTTATGACTTTTAAAAGTACCGTTCCATAATTTTTCGCAAATAGCGATTTGCTTAGCATCGCCGCGTTCTTGCAGAACTTTTTTGGCGTCATCGATAAACCGATAACTCGGTGCAGTGACAACTAAGATGAGTTTATCTAAATGTTTTGGATAGCGTATCGCATAACCTTGTGCAACCATACCGCCATAAGAAGTGCCTAAAATATTAATGCGTTCCAAGCCAAGATGTTGCCGCAATGCTTCTACATCTTCGATATTGTTTTCTAACGTATAGTCACTTTGCTTGGTTTTTTTGCTGCGGCCACAGCCACGGTGATCAATGAAAACCAATTGCGCAACTTCTTGTAAGGCTAAAGAATGTTGTTTGAAGCGCAAATGATCGCCGCCGGGTCCCCCATGCAGCATAAAGATAACCGGTCTTTCGATAAAATCTTTCCCTTGCGGTTGTATCTGCATGCCGGCAACGTCAAAGTAAATTTCAGTGCCACGGAGTTTTGCTTTCATAGAGTGTCACCTCTTTTGCATATTTATTGTTCAAAAAGTCTATAAAGTAAACTATACTATAGATAGCAGTATAATAATCGTGCAAAAAAAAGCTAGAAGAATGAAGTACTTTGCATACATAATATAATAAAACTAAGGTGAAAAGTAATAATGGCAGATCTGACACAAGCTGATGATTATTTTGTCTTTATTTCAAAGAGCAGGCAGCCTTTATCCTATCTTCGAACCATCAGCCAGCGGATAGGAATAGGGTTTTTGTTGCTTTTTTTATTACTATCACCAGTTGTTTACAGCGCCCCCGCTAATCCTACACCTACCACTGGAAAAATCATCCTAGCAGAACGTACAGCTGAACAAGTATTGGACCATGCTATTGATTTGACTGGATTACCTGAAGCAAAGTCTATTGATACAAAAAATGGTGAAGTTATCTTAATGGGCAAGCAAGGTGTTACTCAAGGAGGGACGAGTCAAACAAAAACAACAAGTAAACCAACGCAAAGAAAACCAATAGAAAAAGGTCCTATCGTTTCTCCTTAAAAATAATCCCCCTCGGTGTTTTGATAAAACATGCCAAATACCAATCAACCCTGCACAAATGCCTAATTAGAACATGCCTTCGTTTGTGATCCCTGTGAGCATTTTGCGGAGTGAATTTTTACAAGTAATAGCATAGTCGCGCCAAATATTCTAATATACCCATTACACCTCAAGATGCGATTTTTAACAATACATCTTGCGTCGATGTTGAAGTGTTCTTCAATCGAAAAATCTCGAAATACTGCAAGTATTCCTGCGATTTTTCTCAATCAGAACACTTCAACTTCTTGCAATCTATAGGTTAAAATCTCGCATCTTGAGGTGTAATGGGTATATAAGCTATGATTTTAATACTTTGTTGGACAACTTCTAGGAATAAAATATGCTATTTAGAACTGGCGCGTTATCGGTGTTACTCAGTTTGTTACTTATACCCGCGTATGCTCAAACTAATACCACCGATCAAACCAATAATACTTCCTCCCAACCGATAGCTAACTTGGTTTTACCCAAAGAAGCTTCTCCAGAAACCCAACAAATGAATGCAGCGGTGATGAATGCGTTACCTTTTGCTAATCGCGAAGATTATGATTTAGCAAAGCGTGGTTTTGTTGGAACTTCCCCTGATTTAACGATTACCAATGCAGCTGGGCAGGTAGTATGGTCGCTTAAAAGCTATGCTTTTTTAACCACCGATAAGGTGCCTGATACGGTCAACCCTAGTCTGTGGCGTCAAGCACAGATTAATATGAATAATGGCTTATATAAAGTAACTGATCGTGTCTATCAAGTTCGCGGTTATGATTTGTCTAATATGGATATTATTGAAGGCGATACCGGGCTTATTATCATTGATCCGTTAGTTAGCAAAGAAACTGCGCGTGCAGCACTCGAACTTTATTATCAAAATCGCCCGAAAAAACCAATCGTCGCAGTTATCTATACGCATAGCCATGTTGACCATTATGGTGGGGTCAAAGGGGTGATTACAGAAGAAGAAGTGAAAGCGGGCAAAGTCATGGTGTTGGCACCAGAAGGATTTTTAGAGCATGCCATTAGCGAGAATGTCTATGCAGGTAATGCCATGAGTCGACGCGCTATTTATATGTATGGCGCTTTTTTACCAAAAGGGGAAAAAGGGCAAGTCGATGGCGCATTGGGCAAAACGACTTCCTTAGGTGAAATTACTTTGATTCCACCGACGGAGACGGTTAAAAAAACCGGTGAAAAACGTACCATAGACGGAGTTGAAATTGAATTTTTGATGGCGCCGAATACTGAAGCGCCTGCTGAAATGATTATGTATTTTCCACAGTTTAAAGCGTTATGTATCGCAGAAGATGCCAATCATACCATGCATAATATTTATACGTTACGCGGCGCGGAAGTGCGTGATGCCGCTGCTTGGTGGAAAGCATTAAATGATGCTATTGAATTATTTGGTCAACGTGCTGAAGTGGTTTTTTCACAACATACCTGGCCGGTATGGGGACAAGCGGAATTAATTAATTTTCTCGAAAAACAAAGAGATCTTTATAAATATATTCATGATCAAACCCTACATTTAATCAATCAAGGTCATACGTTGACAGAAGTGGGTAATTTATTAACTTTGCCGCCTAGTCTTGCAAATGAATGGTTTAATCGTGGTTATTACGGCAGCGTCAGTCACAATGCAAAAGCTATTTATCAATATTATTTGGGTTGGTATAACTCTAATCCAGCTAGCTTAAATCAACTGTCACCAGTAGAATCAGGTAAGCGTTATGTGGAATTTATGGGTGGTTCTGCCGCGGTGATTGCTAAAGCCCAAGCATATTATAAGAAAGGTGATTATCGTTGGGTAGCAGAAGTCATGAATCATGTGGTTTTTGCTGAGCCAAATAATAAAGAAGCGCGCGCTTTGCAAGCAGATGCACTAGAACAGTTAGGTTATCAATCAGAAAACGCTACCTGGCGGAATGAATATTTAATGGCGGCCTTCGAATTACGTAATGGCAAGCCCAAAACCACCTTAAGCACCGTTAGTGTGGATACGATTAAAGCAATGCCAATTTCTATGTATTTAGATTATATGGGTATTTGTTTAGATGGAAAAAAAGCGGCTGGCAAGAAAATAAAACTTAATTTGAATTTTACTGATACAAAAGAACGGTATGCCCTCATTTTACAAAATTCAGTATTAATTTATACTGAGAATAAACAATTTCCTGATGCGGATGCCACACTAAATTTAACCCGAGATACTTTTAATGATCTTACGTTAAAGCGTAAAACGCATGATAAGGCGATAGATGATGGCAGTATTAAAATTTCAGGTCAAAGAGAAAAAATGACTGAACTGATGAGTCTCATTGATGACTTTCCGTTAATGTTTAATATTGTTACGCCTAACTAAAGGATTAACATGGCGCAAGAACACATTTTAAAAGTATCACGTCTCGAATCGTTATCTGATGGTATCTTTGCAATTGCGATGACGATTCTTATTCTTAATTTAAGTATCCCGCCAGAGACTGATATTGGTGATATCATGAGTTTTTTGAGAACAGATATCTTACTGAAATTGTTTGTTTATATCGGTAGTTTTATCATCTTAGGTACGTTGTGGATCGGTATGCATTTTCAAATGGGTATGTTAGATCATATTAATCGCCCTTATCTTTGGACGCATGTTTTTTATTTGATGATCGTGTGTATCGTACCTTTTTCTGCAAGTTTGATCGCGGCACACTTTCATCATGTCATTGCACTTTCATTTTTTGCCATTAATCTTTTATGCGCGAGTCTTATGCAGTTAATTATTTTTCAGTTTGCTTATTATTATAAATTAAATAGAAAAATATATAATCAAGAGATGCGTTTCGCGGTTATACGTCGTGTTATACTTGCACCAATATTTTATACCGCCGCGCTTATTGTTGCGCATTGGCATACGCAAATAGCATTTGTATTATTAATTATACCTATTATGTTCTATATACGTCCCGGCCGTATTGATCGTTATGATGTGATATAAGAAATTTAATAATTATAAACCATCATTATTCATACGGTTTGATCTGTGAGCAAACCAGTGTGCCTATTACATAATTAACTAATTTTTCCAAACTACTAATATCTGCTCCTGATCTTAATGCTAGATCAAATGCTGAATAAGTTGCCGAATCATTTTTTTCTAACCACTTTAATGCTTCTTTTGGACCGAGATACCATTTATCTCTTAATTCAAAATAGATTTGTAATAAGGCAAATATCAACCAACAATGACGGTAACGGGCCTCCACATCATCCTTTCGAATGCGCTTTAGCATTTTATTTGCGAAATTAATACAAAACTGTTTATCATGCTCAAGAAATTTAGCGGGACCATTTTTGAAATTTTCTCTACCTCTTTCAATTAACCGATCTGCCAAATTATCCTTCTGACAAAGAACAATTCCTTCTCTTATACGTACATAATTTTCATTGTTATCTTGAAAAAGATCTTGTTCTTCAGAGTAAAGTGCAATTTCAATATCAAAACCTTGAAATATTTCACTGTGGCTTTCTCGTTTCCCCTTTTCTCGTATTGCCATCAGATCATAATCGCTTTTCTCCGTATGATCACCACGTGCACGGGAACCATACAGAATAATGGTATGACAATTATATTTATTTTGCACATATGGTATCAGTTTAGAAAATCGCGAATCATTTTTTATGCAGGACATGTGTTATCCTTAGATGTGGTGATTACAACGCTAATATTAACGGTATTTTGCATATTGATGGGAAAAATGGTGCGGTTATTATGATTAATATATCGCCCAAATGCAATGCGAAAGATTATCCACAATTTGGGTTTATCAAGGAATCACTTAATTTGGTTAACTGAAAAGACAATCGCAATAAACTTTCACGATCATATTATAACTATTTGATTTTTAAATATTAATTATCTCTAGGCGTTCGTAATTGTTAATCAGAAACCAGATGCAAGAACATCATCTTGTGCTCTATTTATAAATAGTTTACTATAGTTTATGCTAACCACATAAACTTAATATAAGTTGTTATAACTATGGACCCATTTCTTAATCCTTATGCGCCTGGTGCTGGTGCTCCACCACCTGAATTGGCGGGGCGTGATGAGTTGCTGAATAAAGCGTCGGTTGCTTTGCGACGTATAGCTTCTGGGCGTTTTGGACGCAGTCTCATTTTGACGGGACTTCGTGGTGTAGGTAAAACAGTGTTGCTTAATCGTATTCGTCAGGGAGCAGAAGTTGCAAAGATAATTACTGTACGCATCGAAGTAGCTGAAGGTAGATCTTTGCCTTCTTTATTGGCACCGGCTTTAAAGGCTGCCATTCTTAAACTACATAGAGGAAAAGCAGCTGCAGATTTAACTCTACGTGGGCTGCAAGCGCTCGCTGCTTTTGTTACTGCAATGAAAGTTAAATATGGTGATATTGAAGTAGGTTTAGATATTGAACCGAACGCTAATTTGTCAGTCACTGCTAATCTTGATGAAAGTCTGTCTCAACTATTCCAAACAGTTGGTGCTGTTGCAAAAGAAAAAAGAACCGCAATTGTTTTATTCGTTGATGAAATTCACGTCCTGGATGAAAAGCAATTAGCCTCATTAATTATGGCTTTTCACATGGTTTCACAAGATGCTTTGCCAATTACGATGGTTGCAGCAGGATTGCCGCAAATTCCATCGCAAATGGGAGCAGCTAAAACGTATGCAGAGCGATTGTTCGAATTTTATCATATTGGTCAACTTGATGATAAGTCAGCTAGGCAAGCACTTGTAGTGCCAGTGGAGAAATTAGGCGTGCATTACACCGCAGGTGCGTTGGTAGAAATCATGCATCAAACTGCAGGATATGCTTATTTTCTGCAGGAATGGGGCAAGCATGTATGGGATGTTGCACCAGCATCACCTATTACAGCAGAGCATGCAAAAGAAGCTACCATTTTTGCACTAGCTGATCTTGATGCTAGTTTTTTTCGAGTACGTTTCGATCAACTCACACCTATGCAAAAACAATATCTTAGAGCC
>DATAXC010000112.1:0-12354 GCA_036266895.1 Gammaproteobacteria bacterium | reverse complement strand
ACAGGAAATATTAGTTTAACCAATACGGTGAGCATACCGTTAACACTTAGCACAATAACCAACGATACCAATACGGGTACCATTAATATTAATAATATAGGAAACATAACAGCAACTAATCCATTAACAACCAACAATGGTACAATCAACATCACATCTAGCAGCGGTTCTATCACCGCAAGCGGCGCTATTACAGCGAATCAATTAACCACGTCTTCTGTCAATGGTACAACTTTAAGCGCATCGACTAGCCAAATTAATAATTTCAGTGCGTCCAATACCAGCTCGGGTAAAGTTGAATTATTTAATAATGCGCCGCTGACTATCACCAGCATTAATCAAAGCGGTAGCGGCGGCATTATTATTAATAATACCAATACAGTTAATGTTCCGAATGGCACCACCATTAATTCTAATAACGGTGCATTAAGTATTACAGCTACCAATTTAAATTTAAATAGTAGCGGCATGTTAAATAGCGGCAGCGGCGCCACAACCATTGCACAAGCGGTTGCTGGCGATACTATCGGATTAGGCAACGCAACAGGTACCATGACATTAAATAACAGCGCTTTAAGCCGTATTACGGCTAATAGTTTAACGATTAGTAGTGCCAGCAATGGCCAAATTATAGTAGATGGTGTTACCACTGCTAATTTAAGCCATGTAGCAAATGGCGTAACATTAAATGCTAACGCAAGCAATAGTACTATCACATTTCAAAACAATGCATCGAATTTTAACACTTTAACTGCAACCAGTAGTCAGGGCATCAATGTAAATGCTCCCGTTTCTACAGTAGGTAATTTATTATTTAATGGGAATGGCACCATTAACTTAAATAGCAATCTTACTGCGGGCGGCAATTTAACATTAGATAGTATCGCTAATATGGGAACAGCGATTACATTAACAGCAAACAATACCATTTCATTAGATGAAGTCCGCGGTTCACAATTACTGACTTTAATAGCCAACAACAGTATAGGCAATGTCGATGTAAAAGCATTAGCATTAAAGGTAAATAAGTCCAACTTATTTGGTACAGTCAATGGATTAGCGAACCTAGCTGCAATTCGATTAATTCAATTAGAGAATACCATTACACCCGGCACGCATTTCTTTGATGGTATTGATATGTTTCCGGCAAGTGTTATGAATAATGCCACACCAAACGTGGTATTTATGGGCCTTCCACCATCGGTTATGATGCCTATTCCAACTGGTGATGATATAGAAATTATTAATAACCTCCAACAACTCGATACTGATTCTATTACGCTATTTCCTATGCCGCCTTTGACAGCAATATTGTGCAGTGGTGCAACAGGCTATTAATTACAGCAACATTTTTGTCTCAACAAAACTTAATGCTTGTGCAAACCAAGGCGTAAATCGTTCAGGATGTGCTTGTAATTCTTGCTGCACATTTTCTAACGTGATCCAACGATAAGCGTGAATTTCATTTGCGTTTACAGAAAAAAATATGTCAGCAGGCACCTGGCCCACTAATACATGATCGATTTCATTTTCTGCTAATCCATTTGAAAATTGCGCGTAATAATGAAACCAACCGAGATGCTGCAATGCGGTCGTAAAACCAAATTCTTCTTGTAAGCGCCGCTCAGCCGCGGTTTGTACACTCTCCTCTTCCCGTGGATGCGAGCAGCAAGTGTTCGTCCATAAACCAGCAGAATGATATTTAGTAAGTGCACGTTGCTGCAGTAATATTTCTTGTTGTTGCGTTGAAGATATCGTTCGAAAAATAAAAATTGAAAATGCACGATGCAACAACCCTTGTTGATGCGCATGCAATTTTTCTGCGCGGCCAATAGGCTGATCTTGTTCGTTGACTAAAATAACATGTTCGGATTCGGATGAAGTCATGGGGAGAATGATATCAATAATGTTTAAGTAATAGGAAATGAATTAATTATGACCCTCTCCCGCCCTGTCGGGCACTCCCGCAACAAGTGCGGGACGGCGCCTTCCCGTAAACGGGGGAGGGGCCTTATATTCAGTTGCCCCCCTAACCGCATTTCCAGTAGAATCGAGCCTCTTACAATCAATCAAGCAGTAGGTATACATCAAAAACCCCATGCGCTGGCAACAAACAGAACAAATAGCCACTATTCCTATGCGAATAGTCGGGCCGGTTAAAATCATTAGCGCGGAAGTGACAGGCGACATCGCCCTGCCGCTCGCCACGCTAGAGGCACCGCTATGGCCATCAACCCACCGAGGCGCACGCGTTTGCAGCCAAGCGGGCGGCATTCGCGCCACTGTTTTGGATGAACGGATGACCCGTTCCATCTTGCTAGAAACCGACTCTGTCGCCGAAACCCATCGTATTTATTTGGCTTTGCAACAACAACATACACAATTTCAAACCCTGATCAGCAACACCAGCCGCTTTGCCAAATTAATTGATATTCACGCCCAAATCGTTGGCCCACTATTATACTTACGCTTTGCCTTATCTACCGGTGATGCAGCAGGACATAATATGGTCACTTTAGCCTGTGATCAGATCATAGGTTGGCTACTCAACCACTATCCTACCCTGCGCTATGTCTCGATTTCCGGCAATTACTGCAGCGACAAAAAAGTCTCTGCCGTTAATGGCATCCTCGGTCGCGGCAAACATGTGATTGCAGAAGTCACCCTCCCCGCTCGGCTCTGTCAACGCTTATTAAAAACCACGCCAGCAAAACTAGTGGAATTAAACATCAAAAAAAACTTACTCGGCAATATTATCGCGGGCGGCTTACGCACCGCTAATGCCCATTTTGCTAATATGTTACTTGGGTTTTATTTGGCCACCGGTCAAGATGCCGCCAACATTATTGAAGGATCACAAGGTATTGTTTATGCAGAACTACGTGGGGAAGATTTATATTTCTCTGTCAGTTTGCCTAATTTAATCGTTGGCAGTGTGGGTAATGGCAAAAATCTCGAATTTGTCCAAAAAAATTTACAGTTATTAGGCTGTCTTGAACCGCGCAAACCAGGGTATAATGCCCGACGTTTAGCAATTATCGCTGCAGCCGCAGTCTTATGCGGTGAATTATCCTTACTGGCTGCCCAAACCAAGCCAGGTGGACTGATGCAAAGTCATTTAAAATTAGAACGAACGAGGAAGACATGTTGAAGGTGGGGATTGATAGCCTGGCTTTTTATACTGCACGTTATAGCTTAGATCTTGCTGTATTAGCTGCAGCAAGAGGCGTTGCTGCCGATAAATACCAAACCAGTTTAGGCCAACACACCATGTCAGTGTTACCACCAGGTGAAGATGTTGTTACCCTCGCAGCTAACGCAGCACAACAAGCATTAAGCCATGCATCCAATCCTAACGATATTGCCATGTTATTATTTGCTACCGAATCTGGCATTGATCAATCTAAATCTGCTGGGATTTATGTTCATGATTTATTGCAACTATCACCGCATTGCCGCATCGTCGAATTAAAACAAGCTTGTTATGGCGCAACGGCTGCTTTGCAATTAGCGCTGCCTTATTTACGTGAAAATCCCAATAAAAAAATCTTAGTGATTGCCTCAGATATTGCGCGTTACGGCTTACAGTCTACTGGCGAATCATCACAAGGTTGCGGCGCTATAGCATTCCTCTTATCCGCTAATCCACGCATACTTGCATTTGAGCCCGATTATGGCGTGGTCACAGAAAATGTGATGGATTTTTGGCGGCCGAATTATCGTCACGAAGCATTAGTCGATGGTAAATATTCCAGCAAACTATATTTAACTTTGTTAGAAAAAAGCTGGAAACAATACCAAAGCTTATCAGGTCGTGATTTGGCAGATCATGCTTATCATTGTTATCACATGCCGGTACCGCGTTTAGTAGAAAAAGCCCATCAACATTTATTTAAAATTGCTGGCCAAACACAAGCAGCGACTGATTATGGCGTACAAGCTTCTTTGATGTATGGCCGGCAAATTGGCAATAGTTATACGGCTTCACTGTATATTAGCTTAGCCTCATTACTTGATCATACTACTGCTGATTTAACCAATCAGCGGGTTGGCTTTTATAGCTATGGCTCTGGTTGTATCGCAGAATATTTTAGCGGTATCGTCCAACCCGGTTACCAAAACCATTTACACAGCGCTTATCACACGCAGATGTTGGCAGCGCGTCAACCATTAAGCTATGATGAATACGAACAATTTTATCAGTTTCAATATATAGAAGATGGCAGCCTACAAACCATACCTCTATGCCAAACGGGGCTGTATCGGTTGGCCAAAATAGAACAACATAAACGGGTATATAGTCCTCGCATTTGAGTTCGCAGCGTTGTTGAATAAATACTAGAGCTTTTTGCCTCTCCCACAAGGAGTGTTGTTGAATAAATACACTAACGCTTTTGCCTCTCCCCTTGTGGGAGAGGCCGACGCCGTAGGCGGCGGGTGAGGGGTAGAATTTGAGAAACACCCCTCACCCGCAGCAGAGTTTACCCCGCACTTGTTGCGGGGCAGCGGCCTCTCCCACACGGGGAGAGGCAAAAGCGCTGGAGCATTTATTTATTCAAGAACGCTCCTCATGGGAGAGGCAAAAAGCTGTTGCGTTTGAGTCCAATTTTCTTGCTCGAGAACATCACATGAAAATATTTGCGCCTGGAAAATTAATCTTATCTGGTGAACATGCCGTCATCCATGGCAGCCCTGCTTTGGCGATGGCGATCAATCGTTATACCACCGTCACCATCACGCGCGAAATGTTACCGCAAATTTTATTTGATTTATCCGACCTTGCGCATCAAGGCGGTTTAAGTTTACGCGCATTGCGCGCGGTGAAAGCACGTCTTAAACATAAATATCAGCGCTTCATACGCGGCGATTTTAGCATTCGTCAAGTCTTACAAAAACCGTTTGAACTAGCCCAATTTGCGTTAAGCTTATTCGTTGAATCGTTAAATTTAACTTTACCTCATGGCGTTAAAATTCATTTGCAATCTGATATTCCGATAGGCTGCGGATTAGGCTCTTCCGCAGCGACTATTTTAAGCGTGATGCATGCAGTATCGATTTATTTACAAATTCCGATTTCAACAGAAAAATTGTTTCAACTCGCCTTAGAAGCAGAAAATATGCAACATGGACGTTCAAGCGGATTAGATTTACGCGTGGCATTACAAGGTGGTTGTTTATATCACGATGCAGCCGCATCACAACCCACACAAACGCGGCCCATTCCAGCATTTCCATTTTATTTAGTTAATACCGGCACACCGATTACCACCACCGGTGAATGTATCGAAAATGTCGCCGCATATTTTCAAGATAGACAATTAACAGCAGCGTTTACCCATGCAACACAGGCCATGGACCACGCTTTAACCCAACAATCTCCTACCGAAATGCAAGCAGCCATACGTGACAACCATCAATTATTAACGCGTATTGGTGTTGTACCGCAAAAAGTACAAACGTTTATTCGCAACATCGAGGCACATGGTGGTGCCGCTAAAATTTGTGGTGCAGGTGCGGTGCGCGGCGAACAAGCGGGTGCCATATTAGTTTTAATCGAAGATCAAACACTGCTGACCACTTTAAGTCATTCCTTTCATTACAACTTATTTCCTATTGCCGGTGAAACCAGAGGTGTACATGCAGCTTAAAGCATCAGCACCCGGTTCTTTAATGTTATTAGGTGAATATGCCGTATTAGCCGGCAAACCTGCGTTAGTTTGCGCGATTGATAAACGCATCACCGTGATTTTAACACCACGTCAAGATGAACAAATTCATATTGATTCCGCACTCGGTCATTACACAACCAGTTTATCTAACTTAACCATTGAAAAACCTTTTCAATTTGTCTTAGGCACCTTACAACATTGCCGGCCAAAATTAAAATATGGTTGTGATTTAGAAATTATAAGTGAATTCTCTGAACAACTTGGCTTAGGCTCTTCCGCAGCCGTCACCGTAGCAACACTGATTGCGTTGACCACCTGGCTAAACATTCGCATCTTACCTTTAGATTTAATCCGTCAAGGCCGTCAAATCATTCGACAAATACAGGGCACTGGTTCTGGTGCAGATGTCGCTGCTGCGGTGATGGGTGGCACCGTAGGTTATCAACCCCATCCCATTTCTGCTGAACGTTTTACCACAATTTACCCACTGACTGCGGTCTATGCGGGATTTAAAATTCCCACTACTGAAGCAATCCAACGCGTACACGACGCTTTCACGACGATGCCTAGCCTATTACGCCATCTACAAAATAGTATTGGTCAATGCGCCCAAGAGGGCATCCAATGGATACGGCAAAATAACTGGGAAAAACTAGGTAACTTGATGAATATACAACAAGGTTTAATGGAAGCATTAGGCACCAGCACGCCACTATTACGCCATTTGTTAGAAGCCTTACGCATTCATCCAGATATCATCGGTGCAAAAATTTCCGGCGCAGGTTTTGGTGATTGTGTGATTGGCCTCGGCAGCGCAACAGGTTACACTCATAGGAATCGACAAGATGGCGTATTATTAGTACCCGTCGCTATCACTTTGCAAGGAGCACAGTGTGAAAAAATCTAATATTGTCCAAACATTCATTCCCGGCGATCTATTACAAAAACCACAGCGTGACAAAGGCTTGGCTTATGCGCCAACTAACATTGCTTTATGTAAATATTGGGGCAAGCGTGACGTTGAATTGAATTTACCGATGACGTCTAGCCTTTCCGTTGCATTGCCAGACAAAGGTGCGTTTACCACGTTAACGCTGACGGATCAGGCCAGCGATGTGATTGTACTGAATACCAAAACCATTGCCCCAACCTCAGATTTTGCCAAACGTGCAGTAGAATTTATTGATTTATTCCGCGGCCAACGTGATTGGCGCTTACATGTCGATATTAAAATGAATATACCGGTGGGCGCAGGCTTAGCCTCCTCCGCTTGCGGATTTGCTTCATTGGTATTAGCACTGAATGATTTATTTGGTTGGCGATTGGGATTACGAGAACTCTCTATTTTAGCCCGCTTAGGCAGCGGCAGCGCCTCACGTTCATTGTGGAATGGTTTCGTCGAATGGCGGGCAGGCACACAAACCGATGGCATGGATAGTTTTGCTGAACCGATAGCAATAGAATGGCCCGATTTGTATGTCGGCATTTTATCCATTAGCACCGAACAAAAAGCCATCTCATCACGTGAAGCGATGCAAAAAACAGTAAACAGTAGTTTGCTTTATAGCTTATGGCCGAAAAAAGTAACGCAAGATTTAACTTTTCTTAAACAAGCATTGCAAGGCAAAAACTTTTCCTTGTTGGGCGGTAGCGCAGAATCGAATGCATTGACCATGCATGCAACCATGTTAAGTAGCTGGCCGCCGATTTGTTATTTTTTACCAGAAACAATTGCCGCTATGCATAAAATCTGGGAATTGCGTCGAAATGGCTTAGAAGTGTACTTCACACAAGATGCGGGCCCAAATTTGAAATTATTATTTTTAGAAAAAAACAAAGAAGCGTTACGCGAATTTTTCCCAGAAATGGAAATCGTGAAATTGTTTGAGTTGCATTAGGCTTGTAATAAAGTTTGGGTATATACTATTCAAATTATAATTACTTTATAATAAGCCTCGTTATACCTGGATTACAAAAATGAAAATATATTTTACCATTAGCAGTTTAATTTTATTACTCTCTACACAAATTCATGCCAGCACTGATGTACATACCAACAATCAAACATTAACATCGCCACAAACTTGTAAAACAATATTACATGAATCGAAGATTTATGAAAAACAGGCGCAAGAACAACAATCATTACCTTCTTTAAATTGTTCGTCCAAACAAGTGCACTTTAAAAAAAATAAGGCATACTTCAACAAACATACACCATCAGACACCACAAAAATATATTTAATTAAAAATAATGACGCATTACCGCTTATCCTGGATCATCAAAAGCAAGACGTAGGCGTAGGAGCTGGGTGGATGTCAAAAATAGATTCAGGTAAATGGTCAGTTCTCGTGTTAACGGAAAAAGATTTTGAGTTGGTTTGCAGTATTGAAAAATTTGGTGAAATTGCTCATAAAAATTGTTCTTCGTCATTGCAGATTTGTGAAGTAATGCATAATATCACGGTTTCCCCTGGAAATTATTGGATGTTAGAAAATAAATCATGGAACCAGGTTAAAAACGAGGTCATGTTTTAATGGTACTGGAATGCCAGCTTTACAATTTTTTTAAACTTAAAATTGCCTCATTTAATACAGTATCTACATGATGAAATATTTCCTGATGTTCAGAAAAAAGTTTACTTAAAACTGCATTATTATTTTTTTCAGTGCTATGTTCTAACTGCGTCCATAATAACAACGCTTTTTCAGGTAATCCACCCTGGAAAAGCAAATGCTGCTTAATGAAAGAAGGCGAAATAATATCTTTTTTGATATTCTCTTCATTAGCTGTTAAGCACGCAAACGAGTGCACGGTTAATTTTAATGCATCATGTAACGGACTAATAGCTTCTTGGTGAAAATCCCCTGCTATTAACACTTGCGCCATACGTTGTTTATGTTCCGCTTGCTCCAGACTTTTTTTAGCTTGAGTAATTTTTTTATGATGCGATTGTTTTCTGGATTCTGCAAATTCAGGTGCAGCATAGAGCAATTCAGCAGGTTGATTTAAAGTCACTATGCCTGCTTTTATTAAGCGTTGTAACATAGTAAAGGTATCATGATCTATGACCTCTAAAGATATATTTTCATTTTCAATATGCGCTTTTAATTGTTGCTCCAACACAGCAGAAGATTTATCGACAACCGCCAACATAGTAGGTTGTTTGCTTTCTGTATGCTGATGAGTTTGCAATAAACTAATTTGTGCAGGGAATTGCGCAAGCATTTCTGCACGTATAGCCTGAGATGCCTTAGGTTGGAAAACTGGCTTTATTATTTCACTCGATACTAAATTATTTTCTGTTATCTTAGTAGCTACATTAACAGGCACCGTATGCAGTGCCGTGCCCATTAAACTTTCCACCTGTTGTAGAAAAGCAGCTCGGCCAGAAGGTAGCTTCATAACACGCAAATCGTCTTTCCCTTCCAACACGCCTTGTGCCAACGTTTGCTTTTCTGCTAATATATGTAGCATACGGTGCTCGATACTATTTTCACATACTAAGTTGATCACTTGCACCGAACGCGATTGATGTTTACGCCAAGCTCTAGCAATACGCTGTTCTAATTTTGCCGGATTCCAGGGTAAATCCAAATTAATCACTACATTTGCTGCTTGCAAATTTAGCCCTACACTACCAGAGTCAGTGGATAAAAATAATCGGCAATTTTCATCATTTTTAAACCGATTAATTTCTTCACGTCGTTTATGTTGTATTACAGTACCTGTATGCCAAGCAACATTAACTTGCTTTTTTTGCACAGATTCACGTACCAAATGCAACATCCGCTCCCATTCGGAAAATATAATAATTTTATTACTTTTATCTATCAATAAATCTTCCAGAATGTTTTCTAGCTCGTTCAATTTAGGAGAAATTCGGCAATCAACATCCAAAATATAAGGAGAGTCACAAATCATACGCATACAAGCTAACCATTTTTGTAATTTATCCATTTCTTCTTTATATAATGCCCGACGTTTAGCATGTGACAATATACGCGCAACTCGATTTTGATATTCTTCATAGCGTATTTGTTGTTCATTTTCCATGCTAACAAAATAATTTTTTATTGTCCGCGCTGGCAATTGCCCCTCCACATCACTTTTACGGCGACGTAACATAATGGGGCGTAACATTCGATGTAGCTCATCTAAGTTTTTATACCCAATTGCTTTGCCTTTTTCATCTAACTCATAAAATTTTCGATTAAACCGAAATAATGCGCCAAACAGATGGGGATCCAAAAATTGCACAATAGAATAAATATCGTCGATCCGGTTTTCCAGAGGCGTGCCAGTCAATACAAAAGCATAACGACTTTTTAACTGCTTCACTACATTAGCAGTTTTAGTCTGCCAATTTTTAATACGCTGCGCTTCATCCAATATGACCACATCAGGCGCTAATAAACGTTGGATATCTGCATAATCCATCACAATTTGCTCGTAATTAGCTAGATAAAAAAAACTGGGGCGTTGATATTGCTTTAGGCGTTCAGCTCGTGTGCCCTGAATAATTAAGCTAGGTAAATCAGTAAATTTATTGATTTGCTCTTCCCATTCTGCTTTTAAAGAAGCGGTGGCAACCACTAATATGCGCTGCGCTTGGCATTGGCGATGCAGCAATACACAAGCTGCTATTGCTTGCACTGTCTTCCCCAAACCCATTTCATCAGCTAACAATGCACGCTCATTAAAAGCAAGATGCAGCATACCTTCTTGTTGATAGGAATATAAGTTACACTTAGTAGGATTTAAAGTTTGCTTACCTTGTTGAACATCCAACAGAAAGGTTTGTTTTTGCACCTGCTTTTTATTTATTATATGTTGTCTTGCAACAAATTCATTAACATGACGAGAAACACGTACTACATTCCGCCATTTTTTATGCATTAGAATAGTTTGATGCAAAATAGGAAAAGCACTCACTGGATTATCTAATAATGTTCCATCCGTAGAAAAAAAATTAGTTAATTCTATATATTTTTGTAATATATATTTTTTGGGTTTATTCATACGGATTACCGGGGATTGTCGTACATCTAAAAATATTTCTATTCTATTACTACCTTGAAGCTGCATCTGTTTAAATTTCTTTTTACCTTGCTTTTGTAAACGAAAAAGCATATGCTCAATATGCTTACAAGTACCTAAATGATTACTCTGATAATCAGGACAATCGCAAGAATTAATATGCTCGTTTAAGCAACGAATTTCTACATGATATTGCCGATCTTGTTTAGATCTCACATTAAAACAACCAAAATAAGGGTGGTCTTTCTTCGTCATTTCAACTTGAAATTTTTCACTTTGCCCACGTATACGGCGGCGTGCTATTTCATCAGCATCCGATGTGTTCCAACCATGGATTTCCAATTTAATATTTTTATGAGCTTTGACTGTTTTGCTTTTTTTCTTCATGGCAATCACTCCTTATACCGTTTTCGTATTGTTTCAGACACGTACAAACATAGTTAAAACTAATGCGTTCCTGCTCTAATCTGATATTATTGCCCCAACTATTATTTTTTAACTGCTGATATAGGCTTCGCTCAGCAGGCTGCAAATATTTCAATTCGGCATGACAGCGTTTATCTGCTGGTTCTGTTACCCACAAATGCTTAAATTTTTTTAAGGTCGTTTGATCCATAAGAAAACTTTGTGTTTGCGGATAATAGCTCCGTAATTGCGATAACATCGCAAAACCATGGGTATCAATATCGCCCCAATAGATGATATCCTTTTTTTGTAGCCAGTCAATATTGCGTAACGATTGAATACCATAACCTAAGCCAAAAATAACCATAGCATTTTTGATTGAAGGGAACATCAAGCCATTAATTTTATTTTCCGTAATAAATACACGTTGATATGCTAACGATAATTGCTGAAATTCACTTAATGGTAGACTGATATCTCGCCACTTGAATCCGCTTGACATGTCTTCTACAGTTTTATTCACATCCCCTAATAATCGAAAACGTATCAATGGTTCATCGTATTTAAACCCATACCGTTTTTCAAAATAATGTGCGCCCCGTTGTGTAATGCTGTAATTAATAGCTGATGCAGGCAGTAACTGTTCTAATAACTCAGTAAGAATTTTTTTATGCTGCTCAATCAACTTAGTATCAATACCAGGGATATCCAATTCACGCAAATAACATTGCGGCTTAGGACGAGCTTCGAGAAATGAGTAAATAGCCAATAATTGTGGCCATTTATGTTGGTATTGCAATACTACATTAGGATGCAGTGCTAACCAAGATTTTAAACTAGGTTGTTGCGCTAATATCATTTGTACCGTTTGGCAAAATTGTTGATACTCTTTCTGTTTATTAATAAAACACAAAAAATCTTTTAATTCGCTAAATTCAAGATAATCAGGTAAGGTTTGCATACCCAATTGACGATGCTTGACTTCTTGCATTACCACTTGATATCCATGCCCTACTTGTTGTTTACTGTGATCAAATAGCGCTTTGATCCAAACACGAATAGTCGAAAATTCCTGTTGCAATAATTTGGCAGAAAGTTTAGGCAAAGAAATAATCAAAGGAAAGCAATCTTGCTCCATAAGAAAAGCCTGATGTAATTGCCAGGTTTGCCAAATTTTATTAGCTTTCTCTTTAATTTGCACTGGCGAAATCACGTTTTTCCTCACTATATGCCTGTTTT